>CAZJZP010000028.1:0-14505 GCA_964550505.1 uncultured Prolixibacteraceae bacterium
GGTGGAAAACGGAAGTTTTTGATATTTCAAGTATTGCAGGGAATTCATCTCAAGTCAAAATTCGTTTCATATTAAGCGATGGAAATGGATTAGGAGCAGAAAGTTTTCTTGGTTGGTTTTTGGATAACATTAAAGTTACCGTAGCTATTGATGAATTAATTCCTCCAACCATAAGTTTAGTAAATCCATATCCAAAAGATACAGTATATTATTCAGGTCCCTATATTGTTAAAGCAAACATATTAGATGCTTCAGGAATAGACACGGCCATGTTAATATACAATTATAACAACAATATACCTGACACTTTAGGGATGAAACTTCTAAGTGGAAGCATCTATTTTTCTGCACTACCTACAGTCAATCTGAATGATTCAATTAGCTATTATATTTATGCTATTGATCAATCTATTATGCAAAACGATGTATCCTTTCCGAGCACAAGCTGTTACAAATTTATTTTCAAAAATCCTATATTACCACCTTCATGTAATAATCCTATAATACAATTTCCTATTTATGAAAATTTTGATTCATCTTGCTATTCTTTCCCTAGTGGCTGGTCTTTAGATTTAAATGCTTTATCTCTATATACATGGAGACCTCATATTGGATCAACCCCTACAAGTCTAACAGGACCAAGTGGAGATCACTCTTCAGGCTCAGGAGAATACTTTTATACTGAAGCTTCATCAGGCTCAACAAGTGATTCAACTATTCTAATCTCTCCCTGTCTTGATATTCGAAGCCTTTCTTCTCCTAAGCTAAAATTTTGGTATCATATGTATGGCTCTACTATCGGAACTTTGGCTGTTGATGTTTTTTATGGTAACGGATATATACATGATATATGGACACTAAGCGGAAATCAGGGAAATGGATGGGAAATGGCTTTTATTGATTTAACTCCCTACAAAAGCATTACAAAAATTAGATTTAGAGCAATCAAGGGTTCGAATGAATACGGAGATATTGCAATAGATGATATTATGGTATATGACACTATTCTACATGATGCCGAAATGATATCTATTGATTCTCCCATATCTCCATCTCAAACTGGGGTAGAAAACATCGAGGTATCTATTAAAAATGGAGGTTCTCAGATTCTTACTTCGGTAGATATTAATTGTGAAATAAATGGAATACCTCAAGCTAGTTTAAGATGGACAGGGTCACTATTACCAGGAGATACTATTAATAATATAATAATTGGCACTCATAACTTTTCATTTGGTAAACAAGACATAAGAATATGGGTATCTAACCCTAATGGCTTTGTAGAGACTTATCCCATTAATGACACTCTAACAAAAACCATTATGATTTGTGAAGGTGGACTTTCGGGTACATATACGATTGGTGGAGTAAATCCAGACTTTTTTAACATTTCAGATGCAATATATGCTCTCAATGAATGTGGGGTGATTTCTCCTGTAAAATTTAATATTCGTCCTGGAATATATAACGAACAATTTAGAATTGGAAGAATCAATGGCGTTTCTAACACAAACACCGTTCTTTTCCAGTCAGAAACAGCTAATGCTAGTGATGTTACAATAAGTTATTTATCTTCTTCAATCAATAATTATATCCTTTTATTGGACAGTGCACAGCATATTTGTTTAAAGAATATCTACTTTAAACAAATAAATCCTTTGTATGCTAGCATTATTGAATTCAAAGGAAATGCAAGTTTTAACATAATTGATAGTTGTATATTAGAATCTAGTGGTAAATATCAAACTAAAGCAATCTATACATCATCTCATAAAGTATCTCACAATAAATTTATAAACAATTATATTAAATTTGGAGGCTATGGCATTTATTTGAATTCGGATTCGAGTGCTTTAAGAGCTTATGGAAATATAATAAACAATAACGTTATTGACAATTATTATTTTTATGGTATATTTATGTTTGGGCAAGATTCATGTATAATAAAAAACAATCATATAAAAAATGACAATGACAGTAGTGGTTTAAATTCGCCAGGTTGTTTTGGAATAAACCTACATTATTGTGAGAATAATATTGAAATCTCAGGAAACACGATTATTACTTTATCATCAGGGATATCTCTGTCTTATACAGATGGTACATTAAACGTACCGAATCTAATATACAATAACATGCTTGCCACTCACAGTTCATCATCAACTAGTGGTACCCCGATAAGCATCATGCATTCTAGCTATAATGATTTCTATTTTAACACTCTCTATTGTCGAGGAACTGGACAAGGTTTCTCTAATTCAAGTTCGTGTTTATTTATTGAAGCTAATTCAACAACGTTAAGTGCTCATAATCGTTTTAGAAATAATATATTTTATAATAAACTAACAGGAAGTACAATCTTGAATAGCTCTCCTTTATACACCCCAAACACTGAATTTGACTACAATGTTCTCTTTACAAATGGTTCAAGTATCGCTTTTTGGGGACATGCTATATATGATTCCATAGAATGGCAAACATTAGGTTTCGGTATAAACTCTATTTTTACAGATCCTAATTATAATAATTTACCTGATTTACACTGTAAAAGTCCATTAATTAACAATCAAGGAACTCCAATTGCTGGAATTACTGTTGACATTGATGGTGACACTAGAAATGCTACTACTCCTGATATTGGAGCGGACGAATTTGATCCTCCGTTGAACGATGCTGCTATTACAGCTCTACTAAATCCTTCTGCCCCTTGTGATGGAATAACAGAAGATATTATTATTAAACTGGCAAATTTCGGACTTAATCCTCTTGCTTCAGCTACAATAAACTGGTTTATTAATGGCACTCCTCAAACTCCTCTAAGTTTTGCAGGAACATTAAATACCAATCAAGACACTGTATTAACCTTAGGCAACTTTACTTTCTATTCTGGGACTTCTTATGATATTCAAGTTTATGTTTCTAATCCTAATGGTAGTGTTGATGAAGATAATGCGAATGACACATTATTGGTTAGCGGTATTGAAACAGCAATGCCCGGAGGCATTTTCACTATTGATCCTGCTCAACCCGCAGGTGGAACAAACTATCAAAGTTTCTCTGCAGCTATTACTGATTTGGTTAATAATGGATTGTGCAGCTCAATTATTTTTAATGTTGCTAGCGGAACATATAATGAACAATTGTTTATCCCAAAAATTAGAGGCACAGGTCCTGGAGTTAGCGTTACTTTCCAATCAGCCTCAGGAGATAGTACAGATGTTATACTAACCCACCTTTCTTCATCATCTTTAAACAACAACTATGTAGTTGGTTTTAATAAAGCATCATATATTAACCTTAAATCAATGTCATTAATAAATAATACTACATCATCTTCCAGTATAGTAATACTAATTGAAAATGAAGCAAAAAATATAAACATTGAAAATTGTGCATTACGCTGCTCTGGAGACCCAAACTCAACATATCATTATGGAATATCCTCCAGCAATGTTGATGATTGTAGCTATCTAAATGTAAAAAACTGTTATATTAGTAATGTTTCTTTTTGATTATACCTTCACAACCGATTTTCCAATATTATAATATCTAATAACACTATAGAGTTTTATCATATTGGCGCAGAAATATTCAATAATGATTCTATCGTATTTCGAAAAAACAAACTTCATAACTCAATTTTATCCAATAAGAGCCTTCGTGGAATAAATATTTCCTACTCAAAAAACTTTGAAATCACATCAAATATTATCACATTAGATGGAACGCGTGATAATTATTGTTTGTACATAAAATACTCAAAAGGAACTACTAAGAAAAATCTTGTCAAAAATAATTTTTTAATTCAACTTGGGAGTAATTCACATTCATTTGGTAGTACATCAATCTTTTTAGAGAAGTATTGTTCTGACATAAATATTACTAATAACAGTATCCATACAATATCAAACACTCAATTTTGTAAATGCTTTGAAATAATGTATGACAATAATACAAGAATCAATCTAATCAATAACATTTTTCAAAATGCATCTGGAAGAGGATATATCCTTAACATCACTTCTCCTTCATCTCTAGATACTATGGATTATAATTGTTATTATAATACCCTAGGCGTCACTTTTGCATATGTTCAAGGAGCAATAAATAGCTTGTCTGCTTTACAATCATATACAGGAAAAGACCAGCATTCCTTAAATATTGATCCTCAATATCTCTCTAACACTAATCTTCACACATACAACTATATGCTTAATGGAGCTGGAATTGGTCTTGGGTATGTGAATGATGATATAGATGGTGATCCTAGAGATACTCTTACACCAGATATTGGAGCTGACGAATTTGAACCTCCTCAATATGACGCAGGCGTTGATGCTGTTATTTCTCCTAACGGAATAAACAATACAGGTATTGATCTTCCATTTACTATCCGCTTTAAAAATTATGGTTTACAAAACATCGCAAGTATTAATGTTACTTATGAACTCAATGGTGGTGCCCCGCAAACACAAACTTGGACTGGAAATTTAGCTTATCAGGACACCGCTTCGATTTTTATTTCTAACGATCAGTTAATTGGTGGTGTTAACACTATTAAAGCATATACTATGCTAACAGGAGATACTTTAGCTTTTAATGACACTTTAAATACACGATGCTTTGGTGTATATCCTGTAAAACTGTACTTCAATGATTTTGAAACGATTACTAATGACTGGACTGTTTCTCCTGGTAGTGTTTTATGGCAAGTTGGAATCCCTACAATGACAACCATAAATCATGCATATAGTGGAAACAATGTTTGGGCTACTCGCTTAAATGGAGTATATTTTGGTAATAGATCCGAATATATTCTTTCTAAAAAATTCAGTTTCTTGATGCTAAACAATGTTCAAATTGGCTTTTATCATTGGCTTGAAGGAGACTGTGGAGAAGACGGAGGATATCTGGAATACTCTATTAATAATGGTACTACATGGTCTGTTATTGGTCAGATAAATGATACAACCGGATATAATTGGTATAATGGGGTTTCAAACATAATAGGAGGTGATGCATGGATATATGATACTGATGGTTGGGTAAGTTCTTTCTGTGATTTTTCAAAAACCCTTCCATTATCAACTCCTATTCAATTCCGTTTGTATTTTAAATCTAATGCAACTACTTCAAATGACGGTTGGGCTATTGATGACTTTGGTATATATGTACCACGTATCAATAAAGACGCTTCTGCTATTGAAATTAATTCTCCTTCTGGATTATTACATCCTGGGACAAGTCATACTGTTACAATAACACTTCATAATCCCGGAATGGATGTATTGACTTCTATTCCTGTTACTTATCAAGCTATGAATACAGGAATGCCTCCATTCTCTGGTACGTGGACAGGTACATTACAACCAGATTCTACTACAACATACACCTTCCCTATTCCTTTTACTGTTCCTGCTCTTGCTAGTTTCAAACTTTGTGCGTTTACTAAATTACAGCAAGATTATCATGCATTTAATGATACAACTTGTCAAATTATTGAAACTTCTATGGGAATTGCTGACGGAGATATTAACGGTTTAGCACTTTGGCAAAATGCCCCAAATCCTGCTAATACTTTTACTAAGATTTCATACCAAATTCCTGAAACAGGAGATTTGCGTTTTGAAATAATTAACATTCTTGGTCAAACCATTAATTCTCTTGAAATACCAGAACAAATTAAAGGAAAACATGAAATTGAAATGGATGTTAATGCACTAGAATCAGGCATCTACTACATAAGAATGACCTATAACAATCAAAGCCTGAGCAATAAAATGATTATTGCCAGATAAGAAGAAAAAAAGAGGCTGTTTCAGCCTCTTTTTTTTTAGATATAAAATAGCTTTTTTGGAGCTCTTGTCGTTATGTCAAGCCATGAATCAATTTCAAAATCTATAATTGCCAAAGCGGAGGTTTTCAAATATTGTAAAAAAGATGTATCATATTCTTGAATAAGATAGCTTATTGTGGGATTGTGCCCAACTACTAAAACGCTATTAACAGTATCATTAACCGTAAAAATCTCAGAATAATAATTGTCAATATCTCCATTGTACATTTTAGATGAAGCTTGTATAGATAAAATTCTAAAATGACGTGCTGCCATTTCAGCTGTTTGTAAGCATCTATGAGCTGAACTTGTAATAATACTTTCAATGGGAATAAAATCTTTTGTTTGTTGCAGTGTTTTGAATTGCTCAACATTATTCCTTCTGCCCTCGGCAGTGAGATTTCTTGAAAAATCATCAACTGCTATAGATTCGGCTTTACCATGTCGCATTAATAGCATTCGTTTCATATTCAATAAATATTAATTTTGATTCTTATTCATTAGTAATATAAAAAAAAGGAGCCTAACAGCTCCTCTTTGAATTCATTAATATGCAAAAAGCGGATAAGGAGAAACAAAATCATTAACTTCTTTTCTCACTTTTTGTATAATCTCTTCATTATCAATATTAGCTATCACTTTATCAATAAAATCAACAATTTGAGGCATTTTGTCTTCTTTTAAACCTCGTGTTGTGATTGCAGCTGTACCAACTCGCAATCCTGAAGTAGAAAATGGAGATCGATGATCAAATGGAACCATGTTTTTATTAATCGTAATATCTGCTAATACTAAGGTGTTTTCAACCTTTTTACCAGTAATTTCTGGAAATTTATTTCTTAAATCTATTAACATTGAATGATTATCAGTGCCTCCACTAACAATATTATATCCTAATTCGATAAAACGTTCAGCCATTCGTTGAGCATTCTTTTTGACCTGAATAATATATTCTTTGTAATCATCGCTCAAAGCTTCGCCGAAAGCTACCGCTTTTGCAGCAATAATATGTTCCAAAGGACCACCTTGTTGTCCTGGAAATACTGCAAAATCAATCACTTGAGACATCATTTTTATTTGACCTTTAGGAGTGGTTAATCCCCAAGGATTTTCAAAATCTTTACCAATAAGAATTAAGCCACCTCTAGGTCCTCTTAATGTTTTATGCGTTGTAGTTGTAACTATATGACAATGAGGAAGTGGATCATTCAATAATCCTTTTGCAATTAATCCAGCAGGATGAGCGATATCTGCCATTAATAAAGCTCCAACCTTGTCGGCAATTTCACGCATTCTTACAAAGTCCCAATCTCTTGAATAGGCAGAAGCACCAGCAACGATTAATTTAGGTTTATGTTCGATTGCCAATTTTTCCATTTCATCATAATCCACTATTCCTGTTTCTTCATTAACATGATAAGCTACTGGATTATAATTAATACCCGAGAGGTTTACAGGTGAACCATGAGACAAATGTCCTCCATGTGCAAGATCTAAACCTAAAAAGGTATCACCTGGTTTCATACAAGCAAAAAAGACTGCGGCATTTGCTTGTGCTCCTGAATGTGGTTGAACATTTGCATATTCAGCTCCAAAAAGTTCTTTCGCTCTGTCAATAGCCAATTGTTCGGTTTGGTCAACAATCTGACATCCTCCATAATATCTTTTTCCTGGATAGCCTTCTGCATATTTATTTGTTAAACACGAACCCATAGCCTCTAAAACCTGGTCGCTAACAAAATTCTCTGATGCAATTAATTCAATACCGTGTAATTGTCTATGGTATTCTTGTTGAATTAAATCAAAAATAACTGTGTCCTTTTTCATATCTGATACTTTTATGTGTTAATTATTATGATTTTTATTATTAATTGTCTTGTATATTTTTGCTCAAAAGTACATAAAAAATCTTAGATTTGCTTTCAAAACTAGATATAAAACTTTCCAAAAAATGATAAACTTTGAAAAATTCATATTAGATAATGGGCTAAAAGTCCTTGTTCATGAAGACAATAGCACTCCTTTAATTGCATTAAACATCATGTATAATGTCGGAGCAAGGGATGAAAATCCAAATAAGACGGGCTTTGCACATTTGTTTGAGCATTTAATGTTTGAAGGCTCTGCTAATGTTCCGGAATATGATGTTCCTTTGCAAAAAGTGGGGGGTACAAACAATGCTTTTACTAATAACGATATTACCAATTACTACTTAACAGTGCCAGCAGAGAATATCGAAACAGCTTGCTGGATTGAGTCTGATAGAATGTTGGAATTAAAGCTTACTCAGGAAAAATTGGATATTCAAAAGAAAGTGGTAATTGAAGAATTCAAACAACGCTATCTTAACCAACCTTATGGCGATGCCATGCTAAAACTAAGAGCCTTAGCATATAAAAAACATCCTTATCAATGGTCAACTATCGGAAAAGAAATCGCACATATTGAAAATGCAAACCTTGATGATGTTTCTGACTTTTACCATCGCTTTTATAATCCAAACAATGCTATCCTTTGTTTAGCAGGAAATATTAACATGACTAAAGCAAAAGCACTATGTAATAAATGGTTTGGCAGCATTCCAAAAGGGGAGGATTATTTTCGTTCAATTCCTCAAGAACCAAAACAAGAAAAATATCAATCTCAAATTATTGAAGCAGATGTTCCTTTGAGGAAAATCTATCGTGCTTACCATATGTGTAAAAGAAATTCCAAAGATTATTATGCCACTGATTTAATTTCCGACATCCTTTCTAATGGAGATTCTTCCCGTTTTGAACAAGAATTGGTTAAAGGAGAAAAAATATTCACAAATATTGAAGCTTATGTTTCAGGCAGTTTTGATAATGGATTATTTCTAATTGAAGCTGACATTAGAAAAGGTGTGAACATAAATACTGCTAAGGAAAAAATTGAATTTTGTATCAATAAAATGCGGAATGAAATAACAGATAAAGAATTACAAAAACTCAAAAATAAAGTCGAAGCAAGTTTTGTTAGTAGTAATATCACCATGGAACAAATTGCCTTGAATCTTTGTTATTATGAAATTCTTGGAAATGCAGAACTAATAAATGAAGAAATAGAAAAATATCAAGCTGTAAAATGCGTTGATATTAAGAGGCTGACAGAAAATATTTTCAAGCAAACAAATTGTTCAGAAATAATCTATCTCCCTAAAAAATAGCAAAACGATAAGAAACATAGAAATAAAAAAAAATGACTAATATTGACAGAACCATAGCTCCTGAAGTCAAAACAATAAAAGAACTTAAACTTCGTGAACCTGAGCAAATCGTTTTTCCAAACAATAATAGCTGCTTTCTTTGGCATGATGATAAAAATGAACTGCTAAAAATAGATATTGTGATTGCAGCCGGTTCAATCGCACAGAAAAAAACAATGACAGCATATTTCACCTCAAAGTTATTGAAAGAAGGGAATCAAACCAAGAACTCTTCTGAAATAGCTGACATTATTGACTTTCATGGTGCTCACATGGAGTTCCAAGTAGATAAGGATGAAATGACTGCAACTTTATTTTGCTTAAAAAAACACGCAGAAAAACTGATCCCTCTTTTTTCAGAAACACTCTATCAACCAATTTTTCCTGAGGAAGAAATTACGCAATTAAAAACGATTGAAAAGGCAAAACTTTCCATCAATACAGAAAAAATGGAATACCTCACGGCTATTCGATTTAATCAAGAAGTTTTCGGACAAGAACACCCTTATGGCTGGACACCCAGTATTGAAGCTATTAAAAGCATTGAAAGAAAAAAAATTATTGATTTCCACCAAGATAACATTCTCCAAAAAAACGCAGATATTTATGTCTCTGGGGCTTACGATGATGAAATTATCCAATCTCTTGAAAAGCATTTTGGCAAACAGATTATTACAAAAAAAGAGGCTTCTCAAAATACTCCATTTCTCCTTGCTGCTTCTGCTGATTCTCAAATATTACAAGAAAAACCCAATGCGATTCAATCTGCTATAAGAATAGGGAATACTACTATTAATAAAACACATCCTGATCATTTTTATTTGTATTTTACTACTGTTCTTTTGGGAGGTTATTTCGGCTCTCGTTTAATGAAAAAAATCAGAGAAGAAAAGGGATATACTTACGGAATTGGATCCTTATATCAAACACTTAAAGACAGTGGTGTTTTTTTAATAGCAACTCAGGTTAACAATAAATATACTGCAGATACTATTAAATGTATTTTTGAAGAAATGGAAAGATTAAAAAAAGAAAGCATTTCAACAGAAGAACTTAACACAGTAAAAGCATATATTAATGGCAGTTTATTAAGAAAATTTGACAGTGTGTTTAGCTTAACAAAACTGTATGAAAAAAATCGCATGTATGGATTAAACTTATCTTATTATTCAAGTCTAATGAGTAAAATAAATACTATTGCTACAAAGACAATTAACGCTATTGCAGCAGAATATTTTGACAAAAATCAACTTAAAACAGTGATAAGTGGTAATTTAAAATAAATAAGATTAATATTTAATAATAAATTTTTATTATTTTTGCAAAGTAATACAAAATAAAACATAAAAAAACCATTATAATAAAACAATCAATGAAAAAACTAATTATATTTTTTAGCTTAATTTTACTATCTTTTAGTGGATATTCGTCCCATTATATGGGAGGAGAAATCACTTGGGAATGCCTTCCAAACGGGAATTACAGATTTATCATGAAGCTCTATAGAGAGTGTGCTGGGATTTCCTATGGAACTGCTGAAACATTACGCTCTAATGTACCAGGCTGGGCTACTATTAATATGCGCTTACTCCCAGGAGCAAATCCATTGGATGCATTAGATGGAACACTGGACGGAAAATCTGATTTATCACCTCGCTGTTATAATGATCCAAACTTCCCGAAAATATCATGTGCAACAGTTGCTACTCCAAACCTTGGTGGAGTTGAAGAATGGTATTATACTTCAGACCAAATGTACCCAAATGGTGTAGCACTCACAGGTGTACCGCCAGCTAGTGGTTATGCTTTTTGGCATACCTCTTGTTGTCGAAATCCTTGCACAAATATTACTAATTCATCAAGTTTAAGTTGGCACTTACGTGCTTATATGTACCCATACACAGATCCTATTACAGGAGTAACTTTGAACACAAGCACTTGTTATGATAACTCTCCCATTTTTGCTGAAGTTCCCTCTACTGTTATTTGTACTGGTTATCCTTTTACATATAACCACAATGCTTTTGACCCTGAGCTTGATTCTCTTTCCTATGAATGGGCTCCACCATTGAATACTGGTTTAACTACGCCAATAACAACTTATGCTGCCGGATACTCTTACACTAATCCTTTACCTGGTCCTACACAAAATCCAAACAATGTTCCCGGGACAGTTAACCCATATACTGGAGAGATATCTTTTGAGTCTTATACTCAAGGTGCTTTTGTAACAGTTACTAAAGTTACCGCATGGCGTTGTGGTCAGAAAATTGCCGAAATATTTAGAGAAATGCAAATTGTACTGCGTGCTTGTGGAACAAATTATCCACCTATTGTACAAGCTCCATTTCAAGATCCTATTACAGGTTTATATACTCGTTATATTGATACGGTTTATGCAGGCGAAGTAGTTACATTCCCTATGTCAGGGATTGACTTTGAATTTGTTGATCCAGCAGGGACTATTCCTCAAACATTAACAATTACAGCATCAAGCCCTATGTTTGGTGATGGATTTTCAAATCCTGCCGTAGGTTGTCTTAATCCTCCTTGCGCAACATTGAATCCTCCCCCTCCAATCAGTGCAATGTTTGGAGTACAAACAAATTTTACATGGCAAACAACCTGTGATCATGTTGCAACAGACAATGGCTGTAATACCTCGACTAATGTTTACAACTTTTTAATTAAAACTTCTGATGATTTTTGCCCAGCTCCCGCTATGGATGTGGCAACTATCACTATTGTTGTTTTACCAACAAGGCAGCTAGATTCTCCAGAACCTAGATGTGTTAGTGTTCTCCCTGGTGGAGATGTACAAATAACATGGTACCCATTATTAGATGATCCGGATTCAAGTTTTATCCAATATAATATTCATCATGCCACAAATCCAGCAGGTCCATACACCTTGATTGACTCTATTCAGGATATGAGTATCAATACTTATACTCATAATGGTCCCAATACAAATAATCAAAACAATTACTATTATTTAACCACCACTTCGGGTTGTCATGGGATGTATGCCTCAACTCCTAGTGATACATTAGCAGCTATTCTTTTAGATGTAAGTAATTCTGGAGCTGGTTCTGCCGACCTAAATTGGAATCATGTGCACAATCCACCGCTTCCTTCTTCTAGTGGAATGTACCTTATTTATAGAGAATATCCCACAGGAACGTGGTCATTGATCGATTCTACTCCTAACACATCTTATTTTGACACAATTACCTTCTGTAATCAATTCCTGAATTATCGCATTGAAATCTACGACGATATGGATAGCTTAGGTGGTTGTTATTCGGTTTCAAATATTGATGGAGATTTATTTCAAGATATCACTCCTCCTTCAGCACCAATACTCGATTCAGTTAGTGTTGACCCAAGTGGACAAACTATCATTGGATGGCAAGCAAATACAGAACCTGATTTAACATGGTATATTATTTACCAATGGGATGGTGCTAACTATATTCCAATTGATACAGTTGATAAAAACACCTTATTTTATCTTTATGGAGATCCTACCATTCAATCTGAGCAATACACTGTTGCAGCAGCAGACAGCTGCTTTAATACCAGTCCGTTAGCAAATGGACACAATACTATTTTTCTGGAAACAGATATTGATATTTGTGAAGATAAAATTTATTTAAATTGGAATGATTATAATAATATGTCTCCAAATATTGATGCTTACGATATCCTGTATAACGTTAATGGTGGAGCTTGGTCAACCCTAGCAACAGTAAGCCCTACTACTAACTATTATGAACATGTAGGTTTAATTAATATGGAAACCTATTGTTATAAAATCAGAGCATATAACAATACAAATTCCATCACATCAACATCAAACGAAAGCTGTCAATTAGCAAATCAACCTGGACAACCTCAATTTGTTTATCTTAAAACAGCTACTGTCAGCGACGACAATCATGTCCTTTTAAGAATATACACCGATACATCAGCTTATATTTCAGAATTTCAAATTATGAGATCCACTGATATTAGTGGTCCTTTTGTACAAATTGGAACTATTCCAGGAGGAAACAATGAACCTATTCTCAATTATCATGACTATTCTGTAAATGTGAAAACAACTTCTTACGTTTATAATGTAATTGTAATAGATAGTTGCGACAGAGCTGCCCTAACTTCCAACAACGGGAAAACTATACTTTGTTCAGCTGAAGCATTAGACGATTTAACCAATGAAATTAGTTGGACAGATTATGAAGATTGGCAGGGTTCTGTTTTCTTTTACAATATATATCGAAGTATTGATGGCTTACCTAACCCTTTACCTATCGCAACAGTGCCTTACGGTACAAACACTTACATTGATGATGTGCAAAACTACACCATGACAGAAGGAGAATTCTCTTATTGGATAGAAGCTGTTGAAGGAATGGGCAATTCTTATGGTTTTGTTGATACTAGCCTTTCCAACCAAGCAGATGCAATGCAACTACCAAGATTCTTTGTTCCTAACGCCATTTCTCCAAAAGGATTAAACAATAGGTTTAATGCTACTGGTGTATTTCTTGATAGCGATGATTTCACTTTTATGATATTTAGCAGATGGGGTGAAGTTATCTTTGAAACATCTGATCCTAATGATTACTGGGATGGAAAAATTAATGGTGAGTGGGCTCCAGAAGGGGTTTATGTTTATTATTTCCGTTTCAAAAGCACACAAGGAAAATTCTTTGAAAAAAGAGGAAGTGTTACTGTGATTTATTAAATTATACACATAATTATTAAAGCCCGCTAAAAACTTAGCGGGCTTTTTAATTTACTTCAAATTAATTTTATACTTTTGTATCCTAAAAAAACGCTATGGCTGATTATCATAACTTAAGTATTGCAGAAGGACTAACTTACGATGATGTTCTTCTTATCCCTGCATATTCCGAAGTATTGCCTAGAGAAGTAGAAACAAAAACCTTGTTTACTAAAAATATCACTTTGAATATCCCTATCGTTTCTGCAGCAATGGATACCGTTACTGAATCAAAACTAGCTATTGCTATTGCTCAAGAGGGCGGAATTGGTGTTATCCATAAAAACATGTCCATTGAAGAACAAGCGAAAGAGGTAAAAAAAGTAAAACGAGCCGAAAATGGGATGATAATTGATCCTATTACCCTTGATGAGAATTCAACCATCGCTGATGCAAAAAAAATAATGAGCGAATACAAAATTGGAGGTATTCCAATTGTCAGTAAAAGTAATGAGTTGGTTGGAATCCTAACTAACAGAGATTTACGCTTTGAGAAAGATTTGCAAAAAATGGTGTATAAGGCAATGACACCTAAAGAAGATTTAATAACAACAACAGAATTTACTGATTTTGAAAAAGCAGCTGATATTTTACAATCTCATAAAATTGAAAAACTACCTGTTGTTGATAAAGATTTTAAATTAATAGGTCTTA
>CAZJZP010000029.1:0-14278 GCA_964550505.1 uncultured Prolixibacteraceae bacterium
AGTTTTTCTAATTGTATCATTATGATTAAAAGTATCACCTGCTAGGCTAACATAGAATGTTAGATTAAACGTAGAGTCCACTGCGGGTGGAGTCATATCCAATAATTGCGTGAATGTATAAACCAGCGTATCTCCATTTGGAATGGCTGTACCACTATATGTTTCAGTTACCGGAGTAGCAGTATTAGAAATATAGGTCAAATCAATACTGGTAATATCATCTGTCCCATTATTTTTTACTTCTAGTGTAACCGCTTCCTGACCAAGACCGCATTGCTGAATTGGAGATGTTGATGCGATGAGAACTGCTTCTTTTGCAGGAGGATCAAATTCATCAGCTCCCATATCAGGAGAGCTGACATTACGGACATCACCATCAATATCAACTAAAATATGATTTGGGTTCGCCATACCATTAATATCTCCGCTTATGACGTGTAAATCAGATACAGAAACAAATGTTGGCTCGCTGTTAAGTGAGTTTCCATCCATAGCTGTTGCAGCTTGCCACGAAGCTAAATCTGAAATAGCTGAACCATAATATCCAAAGGCAGAGCTAGAATAGTAGTTGTTGTAATCAGCTGTTATTCCAGGATAAGCATTTGATCCATAATATACAGCATATCCTCCACCAGGAGCAACAAAATTATTGTTTTCATAATGCAAGTTGAAAGTTGTTGCTGTGGAACCATATAATCTGAAAGCATACCCACTACTACTTTGAACTGCTGCTGTATTATAGTAATACTCTTGTTGGTAAGAGTAGTAGTTATAGATACCATATTGTGTTCCACTTGGAGCTGTTATGTTAACCATATTGTTCACTATTTGTCCGGGATTAGCAGTATCTCCATCACAATAATAAATATACATACCATAACCTGGTACATCCATTAAGATGTTGTTTGTATTGATATTCAGTGCATTATCACAATATCCAGCATAAATGCCATAGAAAGTAGAGTATGAAGTACTTGTTGTTATTTTATTATTAGTGATAGATGGAGAAGATTGATAGTATAAATAAATACCATAATAATATTGGGAATCAAATGTATTATTTTCAACAACATTTCCTTCTGCTAATGAAGAAGTACTTGATCCGTAGAAATAGACTCCATAACTCCCATCAGAGAAGGTATTATTACTGAAGTTATTATAATTAGGATTATTAGAGCTGCTATATACTAAAACATTGTTGGTACTTGTACTAGTAGCTGTACCTCTAATAACACAAGAATCTATAGTGTTGTAAGAAGCATTAGCAGTGTAATCAAATACTCTTGAATAGCTGGTACCAGTAGAACTAATTGTCATTTGTTTGAATGTTACATACTGGGCTCCATCCATATTTACAGTATAATTTGCTGTGGATAAAGTAGGAGCATATGTAAGATTTACATCTGCTGGATTTCCTGTAGCTGAACGGAAAGTAATTGTTGCAAAGGAAGAAGAACCTGGGATATTATTTATCTTTAGTTGTTCATTGTATGTGCCAGATGCAACATCAAAGATAATAGAAGAACAAATGCCATAGTAATTCATAGTGTCTAATGCATCTTGGAAGCTAATAAAGTTTGTAGTAGAAGCAGGAAGAGCCGGATCAATAGTGAAAACTCCACCATCCATAGCTGTTTTTATACCATTAACAGAGATAGTGTCATTCCAATTAACAACATCAGGAACACCGTTAGGATTACTAGTCCATGCTTTAATATTATAAGTAGTTCCAGAATTAAAAGTATAAGAACCAATTACAATATTGGTGTCGTTACCAGAAATTAAGCTTCCAGAATAGTTAGTACTGCTTTGAGCGATTCCATTAACTTCCCAATCAATTGTTGCAGAGAATAAGGTATCTTGACCATAATTCATTAGATTAACAATTACATCAGTAGGAGTTCCATTACAAGGAGCAATAGGATAGACTAATGCTGTTATCCCTGCGTCATCGTCCACAACTTCGTATTCATCAGCACCGATATCAGGAACAGTTGCACTTCTTGGGTCTCCGTCAATATCATCTGTTACAGAAGCAATAGGAGTACCAATTTCATTCATATTAGCTCCGAAAATATGCAAGTTTGTATTGGAAACAAAACCAGGATCTAAACTTACAGAATTAGCATCTTGTCCTGTTGCTGTTTGCCAAGCGGCAAGATCAGCGATAGTTGCTCCGTGATAAGCAAAAGTAACATTAGGAGCATAAATATTATTATAATCAGAATCCCAATTGCTAAAGGTAGTTGGAGTAGAAGTATAAATACCATAACCACTATTACCAGTATTGGCAAAAATGTTATTTTTCATAGTAATATTATCTACTAAGGTAGTAGTGGAGCCATACATATATAACGGACGCGTTGAACTACTTGAACCCTCTACATTTATAGAATTATAATAATAGTCTTGATATGATGAATAATAATGATAAATACCATAAAGCGTACTAGTACCATTATAATAAGAAACCATATTATTAGCAATTAATCCTTTTGCTGATGGAGTACCATCACTGTAATAAACACTGATGCCGTATCCTGATTGATTATGCTCAACAGTGTTTTTTATGATTTCTAATGCATTATCACAATACCGTGCACTTATTCCATAAAAGGTTGAATAAGCAGAATTAGAAACTACTTTGTTTTTGTGAATAACAGGTGCATCTAGATAATACAAATATATACCACTATAGTATTGCTCAAGGAAGTTGTTATTTTCAATAAGAATACCTGAACCTAGAGCAGTTGAGCCAGAACCATAATAGTATATTCCATAACTTCCATCATTAAATGTGTTGTTAGAGAAAGTGTTATATTCAGCTTGTCCTGCACTGGAAGTTTTATAGATTAGTGCAAAATCAGTACTTGTAGAACCAGCATTAACACCAGTAATAATACAAGAGTCAATAGTATTATAATCAGCACTGTTAGCAAATTCAAAAACTCTAGCATAAGATGCGTCTGTTGCACTTATGGTCATTTTTTTGAAGGTGATATATTTAGCACCATTCATATAAACGGTGTAATTAGTTGTAGAAGATGTAGTATTGTTAGTGAGATTTACACTAGATGCATTTCCTGTAGCTGAACGGAAAGTAACGGTCGCACCAGCGTGTGTACCGGGGATTTCATTAATTACTAATTGTTCATTATAGGTGCCTGAAGCTACTTCAATAATAACACTAGCGCAAATTCCTTTTAAGTTCAATGTATCCAGTGCATCTTGGAAACTAACAAAGTTAGTAGCTGAAGATGGAAGTGCTGGATTAATAGTATAAATTCCACCATTCATTGAAGTAGTAATTCCATTTACTAAAGTAGTATCATTCCAAGTGTTAGGGTCAACACTACCATTTGGATTACTCGACCAAGCTTTAATACTGTAAAGGATATTTGGATTGAAAGTATATGTTCCTAAAACAATATTTGTATCACTACCGGAAGCTAAACTTGCATTATAGTTAAAAGATGTTTGTGCTACGCCATTAACTTCCCAGTCTATTGTTACAGTATTTAGTGTAGCTGTACCTAAGTTCATCAAATTAACAACAACATCTGAAGGCGTTCCTGCACAAGGGCTTAAAGGCTCAACAAGAGCCATTATTCCAGCGTCATTAGCAGCAAGTTCATATTCATCAGCACCAATATCAGGAACTGTTACACTTCTAGGGTCGCCATCAATATCATCTGTTACAATGGCAATAGGAGTACCAACTTCATTCATATTGGGTCCAATTACGTGTAAGTCTGAATTGGAAATAAAACCAGGATCTAAGCTTACAGAATTAGCATCTTGTGAAGTAGCTGTTTGCCACGATGCAAGATCAGTATAGGTTGTGCTGTTGTAATATGCAAAATCAGTATTAGGAGCATAAATATTATTATAATCGGAATCCCAGTTACTAAAGGTATTTGCTGCGGAAGTATAAATAGCTTGTCCAACACTGCCAATATTTTCAAAAATATTATTCTTCATATTAACATTGTCAATAGTAGTAGTAGTAGATCCATACATATATAAGGCACGGGTTGAAGCACCTGTTCCTTCCACTTGTATAGAATTATAATAATAGTCTTGATATGTTGAATAATAATGATAAACACCATAAAGGGTTCCTGTTCCGTTATAATAAGAAACCATATTATTAGCGATTAATCCTTTTGCAGAAGGAGTCCCTTCGCTATAATAAACACGGATTCCATATCCTGATTGGCTATGTTCAATAGTGTTTTTTGTAATTTCTAATGCATTATCGCAATATGATGCACTTATTCCATAGAAAGAAGTGTAACTAGAATTAGAATAAACCACATTATTATTAACTATTGGTGCATCAAGATAATATAAATAAGCACCAGCGTAATACTGTTCGTTGAAGTTGTTGTTTTCTACCACTAAACCGGCAGATAAGGAAGTTGTTCCTGAACCGTAATAGTATAATCCAGAACTACCATCATTAAATGTGTTATTGGAGAAAGTATTATATTCAGCATGTCCTCCGGAGCCTTTGTAAATAATGGCGAAGTCGCTTGATGTTGTAGAAACAACTACGGAATTCAGAATACAAGAATCAATCACATTATAGTTTGCACTATCATTAAATTCAAATACCCTGGCATAGGATGCATCCGTTGCAGAAAATGTCATTTTTTTGAAGTTGATGTATTTAGCATCATCCATTTTAACTACATAATTTGCAGCAGTTGTGCCAGCATATGTTAATTCAACATCAGCAGGATTTCCAGAGGCTGAACGGAAAGTGATAGTATTTGTAGCTGAGCTACCTACTATATCACTAAGAACAATTTGTTCGTTATAAGTGCCTGGATTTACTAGGAAAGTAACTGCACAGCTAACACCACTGAAATCAAGCGCATAAATGGCTTCATCGAAAGTAGCAAAATCTGCGGAAGCTCCACCAATGGTATATGTACCGCATAGTGGTTCAAAGGCTTCAACAAGAGAAGAAGCACTGTCGTTTGATGCTGTTGGGTCTGCAACGCCATTAGGACTGGAAGTCCATGCTTCTATAAAGTTATTTCCCATGCTTGGTGTAAAAGTGCCAATAACAAAAGTATCTAATGCACTTGTTGGAAGGTTTCCTGACCAAGAGAATGGAGTTTGGAGAGTTCCATTAATGCTCCAATTAACCGTAGCAGAAACAAGGTTGTTTGTTCCAAAATTCTGAATACTTACTACTACGTTTTGGTTTTGCAGGTTAGTTGGAGAAACAGGTTCTGTTATTTCCGTTACACCAGCATCAACAGGAGGATTTCCTGTAACATAAGCCCAAACTTCTGTTCTGGGGCTTTCACAACCTAAACTTGGGGGTTCAACGCCTGTGTTTAGAATATTTGGATCTTGGGTTGCTTTAACCCAGTTGGTATTATCGTCTGTATCAGGGCCTTCAAGCCTTATTCCCCACGAACTAGATCCATCAATTCCGGCACCTGTCCATTCGTTAGTGATACCTGCAGCTGAAGGAATGGTAGTTCCATCATCATATAACACAACATCAACAATTTCCCCTTGAGGGTTTTTGAAAACATTTAAAGAAGCTGAAGTAGAACCATAGCTAGAAGTAACATCAGCTACTTGATGGTAATCTCCTAAGGAGGTTGTCCCTTGATATGTACTTAATAAATACGTTCCTTCAGCATTTAAAACTGTTCCTGTAGGAAAGGTATGGCTTACATTTGGAGTTGTACCTGAAGAAGTCCACTTTTCAAAGCTATATCCACTGATATCAGCTCCGGGAGCACCAGTTATTTCTATGTAGTCATCTCCGAGAAAGGAAGGCTGACCACCAACTGGTTCACCAGTAGATGATCCAGCATATTGACATATTTCTGTAATTATACCTCCAACACCTGTTCCACTTTCAGCCGAAGCAAAATAGGATTTATCACCATAAAGAACGGGAGTAGTAAATGTAGCTCCTGTATCTAACACAGTTGTACTACTTGCTGTTTCATACCATTTAATAGCATAGCTTGAAGTTGCTCCAATCGTAGCTGTATTTCCGTATGTTATATTATCGTCCACTGCCGTAGGAGCAGGTGGAACGTATAAGAAGGTTACGTCTGTTTCTAAACTGTCATTAGTTTGATATGGATCAAGAGGGGCGTTTACATAAGTTTTTATGGTAACCGTTGAATCTTGTCCTAATAAAGTGAAGTTTATAGGAGTGGGGAAAGTGTAAGTAATAGAATCATTAATTCCAATGGTGCTACTTACGTTTTCGGTAACAGGAGTTCCTCCATCAATAGTATAAGAAGCTGTGAAGCCTCCGTTAATAGCATCGTATCCTTGATTGGCAATAACAATAGAAACATATTCATTGCCACCATAACAGAAATTTCCAGTAGGACTTACAATCCTATCAACACTAAGGTCGTGTAACTCAGATTGTACAGTAACATCAATATCATCAACAAACCATCCTAAATAGCTTTGTGCTCCTTGATTATTTCCATCTCGAAGAACAAAGCGAACTCTTACATCTGCTTGGTTTGCTGCAATAGGAGAGATGTCAAATTTTTCTCTTTTCCACCAACTGTTGTTAATCGTTGTTGGGGAAGCGATTTCCCAAAGAGAATAGGATCCAGCATTAAATTTATTGCCCTGAGCAACAAAATTGGAGCTTCCAAGGTAATGATTCCCATCAAGTTTTGTCCATGTTGTTCCACCATCAATAGAAACTTCAATTTCTGCAGCATCTGAAAAATTAATTTTACAGATATGTGAGAATTCCAGCACAACAAAACTATTCCCTGTTGTAGGAAAGGAACTCGATGTTAGATAGGCTGTATCTCCAAGTACAACAACAGAAGTGTCGCTATATAGACCTCCTGCCTGATAATTGGAAGAAATTGCCCAATCAGCTGTTCCAGATGAACTGCTTGTTAAATTATAAGGAGGAGTTCCTTCGAAATCCTCACTAAAAACAACTGTTTGTCCTTGCGCAGAAAATATTAATAACACAAGCAAACTTGTGAAAAGAGATAAAATTGTTTTCATAAAATGGTATGTTTTAATTGTTTTTATTATATTTTTTGGTTTTTTAGTATAAAATCTTATTTTATGAGATGCTCGCAAAGATATTAGATAATATTTAATAAAAAAAGTTTAATGAAATAAATATATTATTTGTTAAAAAAGCAATAGTTTTATGTTAATCTGATATTGTATATAGCATATCTTAAAATACAATTAGTTAATCTAAAACTATTATTTCCCTGTTTTGTTCATTTTTTAACAATATTTAGGAAAAATTTAACACTACAACTACAAAAATAAAAAAGCGACCCCAAAAAGAGTCGCTTTTTCTTTGAATTGATTTTCTGATAAACTTTATCGAACAATCATTTTCATTGTCAGTTTTCTATTATCAAATTCTACGCTGTAGAAGTAAACTCCAGTAGCAAAACTTTCAGTTTGTAATAATAACTTATGGTTTCCGCTTCCTTTGTTTTCATCTTTTTCATAGAGTAGATTTCCGAGCACATCTGTTACTGTGAATCTGATATTACCTGCATAAGGCAAGAAGTAAGAGATTTCAGTGAATGCTGCAGCAGGATTAGGCATATTTTGACGTAATATCAAGCCGTTATCTGCTATTTCTTCAATACCAGTATCGTAGCTAAGGTTTACACAAGTGGTGTCATTTGATTTATTTTGATCTTGCGACATCTGTGTGTAAGCACAAAGCGTGTAATTCTGATTTGGTCCAGGATACTGATTATTAAAGGTAAAATCTACGGTAGAATCAGGAGCTAAGCTTCCATTCCATATTGCAGATTGTGGAGGATATCCCGTATTAATACGGTATCCAAGATTGATAGATGTAAGTGTATCAGAACCAAAGTTTTTAATTTTAACAGTAACAGGCGTTTGTGTTCCCATTGTTGTTGAACCGCTTGGCGAAAGAATACTAATAACAGCTGCATCTTTTGCAAATTTTGGCACATGGATTTTCACATCATCAATTGCCCAGCCTTCAGAAACTGTTGCATCGGTGTTGGATGTAAATATAAATCGGAACTGTACTGGTTGAATTGAGTTGTCCAATATGGATAAGTCGTAAATGGCATATTTCCATCCGTTAGTATTCTTTGTCCATGCTGGTCCTGTAGAAGAATTACTTCCATACCAATTAACTCCGGCAGGGTCATTTAATGATCCTAAGTATAGCCATGTAGAACCGCCATTTTTAGAATATTCGATATGACCACCATCAGCACCTTCTTGTGCATTAACCCAATGCCAGAAACTTAAGTAGGCTCCAGAAACAAATAAGAAATTGAATTGCGGAGTGCTTAAAGTAGCATTGGCACTTGCTGTATAATTACCACTTAAATTGGTAACCCAAGCAGTATCTGGACTATAGGCGCTGTTAATAATTGTTCCGGCAGGAATACCTCTTTGCCATAGAGTAGAAGTCGTTGTTAATTGACTTCCATTTTCCATATCATCATCCAAGAGTAGCATTGGAGGTAATCCAAGAATAGTAGTGCAGCTTTCATCATTAAATGCATTAGAATCTCCTGTTAAGGATGTTTTTGCACACAAACTATTAGAACCGTTAGTTACAATTTCATTACCAACAATAATGTTTTGTGTTGAATCAGGAGCTAATACGCCACTCCAGTTATATATTTGAACAGGATTTGCTCCATAAGTATATTCAATATCCATTGCAAAAATGGTATCTGTTCCGAAATTCTTAACAGCAACTTCTACATCCACATTATTTCCTTCTGATTGAACAGGAATTGGTTGAAGAATATCAACAACACCAGCGTCTTGCGCTAGCATCGGAGCCATAATGATAGTATAGTCTTCGGTTTCACCATAACTAAATGTTCCACAAGGATCGGGGATGGTTGAACCTTCTCTCAATACCACACGCATTCTTGTATAACCAACAGTTGCAGAAGCAGGGACATTTACAATGCCTGTCATTGTCGGAGCAATTTCTGTTGAGTTTGCTGTTAATACTTGTTCTCCAGCATCTGTAAAATCTCCATTACGATTAAAATCAATATATACTGCAAGGCTAGCATCGTAGAAATAGGAGCCTGAAGTAATCTGTGTAACAGAAATCGGGTAAGTATTTCCTGGATTCATATAAATATGTAGGTTTGTAGAATCGGTATAGTCGCTATACGTCCCATTAGCTAATGTATTACTTAAAATAGGAGAGATAGGTCCATGATTTATATTGGCTATAGTAACATTACCAATATCTGTATCATATGTTGATGTTGCTCCAGATGGGCAATAAGTTAATGGTAAGCATTCTACTGTTTTGTAAGCAGTATCATTAACTGCCGCTCCATCACCAGTTAAACTAGTATAAGCCTTGAGATTATAGGATCCGTATGCAGATAAATCAGTTGTTTGTGTGAAAGGATATGTTAATGTATCGCCAGGATTAATTGTAGTTGCAATATTTTCTGTTGTGGGTACTCCATTAACCGTATAGCTAACATCAAAGTTATTAATAGCTGTATTGCCAAAGTTTTTAATACGAACTTCAACAGTTTCAGCTGATGTAAGATCAATTCCTGTATTAGGTTGGTCTATAGCAATAACGCCGGCATCAAGAGCTGAAACAGCAACAAATACGGTGTCAGGGACTCTGTTGCTAGCACAACCGCTTGCAGAGGAACCCACAATAGTTATTCCGGGTGTGATGTTTCCGATATTTCCAATATTAGTAGAACTGCAAACAATCCAATCGCTTGCATTATTATTATCAGATATTGTTCTGTAAACACCTGCCATAGAACTTGAAGAAGGGATGCTGCCTGTCCAGTCAGATGAAGTAACACCACCGTTTCCAACAATAGCATATCCGTCCATTGCAACTACATCAACAATATTTCCTGCATCATCTTTTAATACATATCCATTTTGAACACCAGATGAGGTTGATGGTAGGCTTGATTCATAATAATTATTGCCAGGATCATTAGTTCCTGAACCGCCTCTACTGAGAACAACAACTTCATTAGCATCAACTGTAATTCCAGCAGGGAAGGTGTAGCTTCCTGCTGCAGAACCATATACTTCTATTGTCCAATTGCTTAAATCCTGTGTCCCTGAACCAAGGTTTGCTATTTCAAGGTAATCGTCTCCATCACAATATGTTGGATACGGTGATGTAGCTCCTGTTCCTATTTCATATTGAACAATCTCTGTAAACTTAATGTCAGGACCAGCTGTTCTGGTTTCAACCCAATATACGGTTGTGTCGTATAGAATAGGAGTTGTATAAGTTGTTCCAGTTCCAATTTCTGTTCCTCCTGTTGGTACATCAAACCACATAAATAAAGTATCACCAGCAAGGGTAGAAGCGCTTAATGTTGTATTTGTACCATAAGGAATAGTAACATTACTCACAATAGGATCATCGGGTACATATCCAGAAAGCACATCGGTAACAATAGTGTCATTGCTTTGTATAGGATCTCCAGTCAAATCAACCCAAGCAGTGATATTAAATAATGAATCCTGAGTAGTAACACTCATATCAATAGTTGCAGTAAAAGGATAATTCAGGGAGTCTCCAGCGTCAATCGTTGTTGAAATAGACTCTGTAACAACAGGATCTCCAAGTACTTGATAACTAACGTTTATTCCTCCGTTAATTTGATTTGTCCCTTTATTCTTTATTTTTACTGTGACAACCTCAGCATTGTTTAATCCACAGCCGTCAATTGGAGATATAAGCTCAGTCATCTCAGCTTCATAAGCAGGCGGAGGAGTAATTGAAACATCATCAATAGAAATACCATCAGCTGTTGTAAAACTATTACTATAGAAAACAAATCTGAATTGAACCAATGGCTCAAAATTTAAAGCAGAAAGTTGATAAGATGAACTATCCCACGGAGCATTATTTCCACTAAAACCGGGCTGTCCGTTTCCAAGTGAATTATCATTATACCAGTTTGTTCCATTAGGATCTCCAACACTACCTAGTGTAAGCCAAGTTTGACCTGTATCAACAGAATATTGAATATACATACCATCATCAGATGAAAGATTCATGTTTTTCCAAAATTCTAAAGTGTAATCACTAGCAGTGGAAAAATCAAAATAAGGAGAATATAGATAGGATAATGCATCATTTCCGTATGTAGAACTAAGATTAATATCCCATGAATTGACAGGGGAGTATGCTGTATCTGTTACACCAAAATCAGGAGTTCCAAGTTCCCATAAACTTCCGGGGCTTGAATTTTCAAACCAATAGACGGTAGATTCAAAATCATCGGAGTAAGGCAAAGTTTGTGTTGTAACTCCTGTTGAAGTTTTGCAAATAGTATCATTAAAGGTATAAGTGTCAAGAGAATGTAAAGTGAATACACATATATTATAAGCACCAGCAGGAGTAATAATAGAATCAGCAAAAGTAAATTGTACTGTATCTCCTGGATTAAGGGTGGAGAAAATAGTGTCGATAATTACAGTACCTCCATTAACAGCATATCCGACAGGGATGGTGTCAACGGCTAACAATCCATTGTTTCGTACTTTGATTTTTACAGGAACATTAGCAGCCTCAGGACTTGCGATTCCGGGAGACATAATGCTCACAGGAGATAAATCATATTCTGCAGCCGGGATGATACTGAAATCATCTATAGACACGCCGTCATAAGTTACAGATCCATCAGAGCCAAAGAAAAATCGAAATTGAACTATGGGAACACTGTCAAACTGACTTAAGTCATATTCCGCTTTAATCCATCCATTTGAATTATCTGCCCAACAGTCACTTCCAACAGAAAAAATATTATGTGTGTACCAATTAACGCCAAGAGGATCTCCTTGATTACCAAGCGTTTGCCATGTTGATCCAGTGTCTATACTATATTGTAAAGCAAATCCGTCACAGCAACTTTCAGTATAGAAATTCATCCAAAAACTTAGCGTTGCTTCTTGTGTAGTGCTAAAGTCAATATATGGAGTGTATAAATAGGAAGCTGCACTATTAGTATAAGTTGTGGTTAAATTAATATCCCATGCATTCACAGGAGAGTTAGCTCCCGTTGTAACACCATATGCAGGTGTTCCATATTCCCAGTTAGAGCCGGCAGAATTTTGTGCATAGAAAACAGATCCACTTTCAAAGTCTGTTGCTATAGGAAGTGATAATACCCCTATACCATATAGTTGTGTACAGAGTGTATCATTAAAGTTTTGAATATCTGTAGCATATCTTGTAAATGCGCAGAGCTCAGCATATCCACTAACTATATCGATGGAATCAGCAAAAATAAAATCAGCTGTATCTCCAGGATTTAGTGTTGCAAAGAGCGTATCAAGAACAATACTGCCACCATTATATTGATATCCGAGAGGGATTTCAGTAAGCGTATTTGCTCCAAAGTTTTTAACGGTAACTTCTACTGCTACTCTTGCGTTTTCTGGAAAGCTTCCCGTTGGTCTTAGAAGAGTTTTAAGACCAGGGTCGTCAACAATAGGAACAGTAATAGTAAAATCATCAATACTAGCTCCATCTCGTTGAACTGAACCATCAGAACCAAAAAGATATCTAAATTGAACTAATGTTGAAGCGCTATCAAACATAGATAAATCATATTCCATTTTTTTCCAACCATTTGAATTGTCTGCCCAACAAGCCCCATTTGCTGCAGTTACACTATGTGAATACCAATTTACACCTAGTGGATCGCCTTGTATGCCAAGCTTTTGCCATGTGGCTCCGGTATCTATGCTGTATTCTAATGAAATACCATCACAACAGCTTTCAGTATTGTAATTCATCCAAAAGCTTAAGGTGGCACTAGTATCATTAGAGAAATCAAATAATTGAGTATATAAATACGCATCAGCAGATATACCGTAAGCAGTACTTAAGTTAATATCCCAAGCTTTAGTTCCGGAATGTGTTGTATTCGTTGCTCCGTAATTTGGAGTACCGTATTCCCAAATACTAGTTGGATTATTCGTTTCTTGGTACCAATACTGTTGGCTTTCAAAATTTGTTACAAAGGGAATAGTGGAAACAAATAAACCATAGGGTGAAATACAGAGAGTATCATCAGGAGTAAATCCTTCACCACTAACATAAACATAAGCACAAACATCATAAGTTCCAGCAGGAATAACGATAGAATCATTAAAGGTGTATGTAATTGTATCTCCGGGAACTAAACTGCTTCCAATTAATTCATTAACAGGAGTTCCACTATTTACTGTGTAACTTACCGGAATGTTTGAAATTGTTGTGCTTCCGTTATTTATAATTTCAACAGTAACAGCCGTTTTTTCACCTTCAATTCCTACTCCAGAAGGTTCATTTATTGCAGACATTGTAGCATTAATTGCAGGAACATCCCAAATACGAATATCATCTAAAGCTAAGTCGCAAGAATAGGAAGAACCTTTGATAGCTCTGAATCTAATTTGAGTAACTGAGCTATAATAGGCCAAATCAATACTTTCTTCTATCCAAAAATCTCCCTGATCAGTTGTTTTTGTCCATATTTCTTGCCATGTTCCTCCATAATAAATATCCACAGAAAGAGACCCAATAGATGTTCCTCTCATGTGATAGAAAAATTTAAGTTGAGGAGCACTCATTACTGTCAAATCAATACAAGGACTAATAAAAACCGCTGTATCTCCAGTAGAACCCATGTCTCCTTCAGTATAGATATAAATTCCATTTCCAGTTGTATGATCGCCACTAGGACCTGTACTCCAACTATCAGGAGTAGATCCTGTATGAACATACCATTGATGTCCGCTAGCATTTCTTGTCCATCCGTTACCAATTGTTCCAGGAGTGCCAACTGTGAAACTTTCCATATCTTCTATAATAGGGAAAGTGGTAACAGGGCTTGTACATCCAGGAGGTGGTGGAGAAGTTTTTACATAAAACTTTATACAAGAACTAGCAGGATAAGTGCTGGAGTTTTGTATTAAAGAACTGTCAACAGCATAAATAGAATAGCATACAGAATCGTCTATATTGACACTTTGATTAGTAGCTTTAAAACTATTTCCTCCAACTCTTGTCATTATTGAATCAACAATTGCGCCGTTATTGATAGTATAACTCAATATTGCAGAGTCTATTCCAGAAGCGTCAGTAATATCTGCTTTAATCTCAAAAGGACCTGTTGTGTAAACTGTATCTTGAAAAACAGGGTTGTTAGTAATTTGAATTGTTGGAGGAATCATCTCATCCAAAGCAGTTGTTACTTCTATATCGTCAATAAACCAACCAGGG
>CAZJZP010000030.1:0-331 GCA_964550505.1 uncultured Prolixibacteraceae bacterium
AACCGATTCTTGCTGAATTTGAACAAGTTTGGTCGAAAGTAGAGGATGGTTCTGCATCACGAACTGATATGCAGATTTTTGCAAAAGCAAATCTTACTGTTTTAAGCAAGGTTTTTATTCAAGAAAATGACAAAGTTGTTTTGCAGAATGCGTTAAACTGGTCTTACGCAAGTTTAATTGAGGAAGAAGATCTTCCGGCCTTCAAAGAAAAACTAGATGTTTTCGAAAAACAGAAAAATAATCTAGAGGATATTACTGATGCATCTTATATAGCTGCAAGAAATGAATTATTTAAAGAAGTGCAGGTTTTAAGTATTGATCAATATAGAAT
>CAZJZP010000030.1:341-14273 GCA_964550505.1 uncultured Prolixibacteraceae bacterium
GCAAGAAATGAATTAGCTAAAGAGGCATCTCCCGTTATTGCATTAGCTGATGATGATATCAGAGCAGGGATTTTACCTTTGGAATTATCTTCTTCTATGATGGATGTTTTTACAGATGAAAACAGGCAACAACTTCCGTTAGTTATGAAAAAGTATTTAGTTCATAATCGTTCAGTATTAACAGATACAAAATTCTTAGGCTTTCCCTTTCATTATTTTTATACTGCTGTATTTTTATTAATACTATTTGTTGGATTATGTTGGTTGTATTGTGTTAGAACAGATGCAATTCATAAACGATTAGCAGTAGATGATAATATGTAATTAATAACATTAATAAATTTTACTAAAATGAAAAAAATAATACTATCAATAATCTTATTTTTAACCGCTAATTTTTTGCATGCTGCATCTGCTGCTAATCAATTAGAAGGAAGTTTTAAAATTGGACCAGCTATCATTTTGCTAACAATTTTGGTTGGTTTTGTTTTGGTTGGTGTCTTCTTTAGGGCTAAAGATACTAATG
This sequence comes from uncultured Prolixibacteraceae bacterium, assembly GCA_964550505.1. Classification (GTDB taxonomy): domain Bacteria; phylum Bacteroidota; class Bacteroidia; order Bacteroidales; family CAZJZP01; genus CAZJZP01. Next base: position 868 of record CAZJZP010000030.1, read on the forward strand.
ATTTCTACGCAGCCGGAAGAAGTATTTCCAGAGTTGGTTCGGGAATGGCAATTGCTTCTAACTGGATGAGTGCTGCTTCCTTCTTAGGAATGGCTGCTCTAATGTATGGTGGAGGTTATCATGGTTTGTCATTTGTTGTTGGTTGGACAGGTGGATATGTCCTCTTACTTATTCTTATGGCCGGTCAAATCCGAAAATATGGAAAATTTACTGCTGCTGATTTTATCGGAGATAGGTATTATTCCCGTAGTTTAAGAGCATTAGGAGCTATTATCGCAATTTTAATATCTATCACTTATTGTGTTGGACAATTTGCAGGTATTGGCTTAATGTTTAAATGGATTTTAGGATTAGATTATGTTTGGGCAGTTATTATTGGAAGTTCCGTTGTGTTAACTTATACTTTAATTTCAGGAATGCTTGGAGTTACTAAAAACATGCAAATTCAATATGTTGTTATTATTGTATCCTTTTTAATTCCCCTATTTTTGTTATTATACAAATTTGATTACTTCTGGTTATTACCACAAATTGGATATGGATCAGTTGTTTCGGATATCACTTATGGTATTCCTTTAGCTGAGTCCAAATCACTGATGAATTCGATGGGGCATGCCTACGCAATTGTCGCATCACCAGAGTATTCTATGCCGTGGGATCCGGCAACTGGAAAGACCTATTTTCAGTGGATGGCAATTGTATTTTCCTTAATGATTGGAACCGCAGGCTTACCGCATGTTATTCAACGTTTTTATGTGGTACCTAAAGCTAGAGATGCAAGATGGTCTGTTGTTTGGGGATTGTTCTTCATCTGTATTTTATATTGGAGTGCGCCCGTTTATTCTGCTTTAGGAAAAGTCTTGTCTGCAAATCCAGAAATTGGAATGCTCAATAAGGATGCAATTGTTGTTTACACTGCACAGCTCGGGAATATCCATCCTTTAGTGGTAGGATTACTTGCTGCAGGCGGAGTATCTGCTGCATTTTCAACTGTTTCTGGTTTGTTAATTGCTGGGGCATCTGCTTTCTCCAATGATTTATATGTAAAAGTATGGCGTCCTGACACTTCTCCTAAAATGCAATTAAAAATGGCTCGTTTAGGAACTATTGTTATGGCAGTTATTGTAACTTTCTTAGCAATTCAACAATGGGCATTAATTGGACAACTAGTAGCGGTGGCTTTCTCACTAGCCGGCAGTACAATATTCCCTTTATTCTTGCTAGGTATTTGGTGGTCAGGCTCAAATAGAGCAGGAGCAGTATCCGGTGTTATTGCAGGTTTGGCAGTAGCTTTACTTTCATTAACCTACTTTATTGCTGGTCAAGAAGGATTAAGTTTGCCAATGAGTGATTTTATGGCTTATTGGTTAGGACCTTGGTATTTTGCATGGGTTGGAGCTCCTTTATCTATAATTGTTAATATTATAGTTTCAAAATTGACGAAACCTACACCTATAGAAATACGAAAATTCTTAGTGGAAGAAGTTCACTCTTAATATATGAGTAAATCTAATCCTAAAAAGAAATTATTAAGCATACTGTTTTTTCTCAGCATAGTAGCGATAGCAATTAGCTATCTCTACTATGATGCTGAAAACAATAAGGTTGATCCACGAATTGTGGAAGCCCGCGAATTATACAAGAAATATGATTCCTATGCAGAAAAAAACAATTTTACGGATGTACTATTACTTCTAGACAGTATTGAATCCATTTTTCTTAATGTTCCTCATTATCAAAATTCGTATGAAGTAGGAGTGGTTCATAATAATAGAGCAGCCGTTTATCTCACTATCGGGCTTTTTGCGGATACAATGCAAACGAAACAAATTCCGCTCGCAATTGATTCGTTAAGTTTCGATTCTTTATTAAATTTGGCAGAGTATCATGCAAATATTGCAATAGAATACTATGTCTCATGGAAAGATAAATTTGCTCTTTTGTCTGATGATGAACTCAAAAAACAACTGCAAACAGATTTTTTTATTGGATTAGAAGAGTATTCAGATAAAGAACAAAAAGCTTTCTTGAAAAAAAGAATAAGCGAAGTCAAAGATGCTCAGGTAGAAATTGATAGACGTATTTCTGTTGCACTTACCAATTTAGGAATTGTTTTTCGCCACAGAGAAGACTATGAAACAGCAGCGGATTGTTATCTGGAAGCAATAGAATTATGGGATAAAAATTTGCAAGCAGAAAACAATTTGAATGTACTTTTAAATCAACCTCAAAAAGAACGCTCAGTAATTGAAAAGCTTTTACCAGATGAAAAATAAGAAAAATATTGTTTAACGATAAACTATGATATGATGAAAAAAACAAATCTACTTTTATTTCTATTTTTATTACCCTTAATAATGATGGGTCAAGAAGAGAAAAAATTCACTATTGATTTTAGTGGATACATGAAAAATGATGTGGTTTTTAATACTCGACAAGTGGTTTCTGCTCGGGGAGAAAGTCAATTTCTTCTTGCACCAAAAGAAGTTGAACTTGATGCAAATGGAGAAGATGTTAATGCAAGTCCTAATTTTAATATTATTAATATCGAAACCCGATTTCGGGCAAAGATAAAAGCACCTGATGCATTTGGAGCAAAAACTTCGGGCTTAATTGAAGGTGATTTTTTCGGAACAACTGCCGCAACAAAATTCAACTTTAGAATGCGCCATGCCTTTGTGAAACTGGATTGGAAAAAATCCAATTTGTTAATAGGACAGTATTGGCATCCTATGTTTATCACTTCTTGCTATGCTTCAACTGTATCTTTTGGAGCAGGCGTTCCCTTTAATCCTTTATCGCGGGTAGCACAATTAAGATATTCGTATAATGTGTCAGATAAATTCTCCGCTTTTGCTGCTATATTAGGTCGTGGACACTTTGGAGGACCAGCAGGAAATCCAGCATATCAAAATGCTGCTATGCCAGAATTACATGCTCAAATTCAATACAAATCAGATAAATTCCTAGTTGGAGCTGGCGTTAATTATCAATTGTTAAAACCTTCTTTGACAACAACAGGAGTTGATACTGGAGGAAATCCTATTAGTTTAGTTTCTGAAGCTACTATTGGCAGTTTATCTTTTATAGGATTTATGTCCTATAAAACAAAACCATTAACTGTCAAATTGTGGGGAATGTATGGTCAGAATAATGATAATTTGGTTATGATGGGCGGTTTTGCTCCAGTTTACGATACGACATACACTGCACAACAAATATCGGAAGGCTATGTAGAATATGCGGCTTATGATAATCTTTCAGCTTGGATTGATTTATCTACCAATGGTGAAAAAACCCAATTTGGTCTGTTTGCCGGCTACGCTAAAAATATGGGAGCTAAGACAGATGTTGATATAAGTTCTTATGTTGGTCGTTGGGGAAATGTGAATAGCATGTTGCGAGTTGCGCCCCGAATTGTCTTTTTATCAGGCTCCTCAAAAATTGGAATTGAAGTAGAATATTCTGCTGTTGATTATGCAAGCCCAATAAATGAAAATGGAACAACCCTTACAGAAACAACAGGGATTAATCAACATGGCGAAGTGGTGAATTTTACAACTGCTGATAATTTGAAATTTTTAGTTTCATACTGCTTTAATTTCTAATAAGAAAAGCGTTTTACTATTTTTATCTATCTATTTTACTATTCTTGACTTTATTATTTATCTAAACATTAAGTTGTTAAGTTTGTTATGGAAACAACACTATAAAAATATATAATAATGGCAAAACAAGAAATAAATCTAAAATGGAATGATAAAATGTCATTCACAACAGAAATTCAAGGACATGAAATTACTATTGATGCTGATGAATCAGTAGGAGGAGAAGATAAAGGAGTAAGACCAAAACCCTTGATGATGCTTGCTCTTGCCGGCTGTACTTCTATGGATGTAATTTCAATTTTACGAAAAATGCGTGTAGAACCTGATTATTTCAATGTTAATGTTCAAGCTGAAATGACAGAAGAACATCCCAAGCATTATACGAAATTTCATCTCGTTTATCAGTTTAAGGGAGAAGATTTACCTTTGGACAAGCTGGAAAAAGCTGTTTCTTTATCACAAGAAAGATATTGTGGAGTAAGTTATTTTTATGCTAAGGTAGCTGATGTAAGTTATGAAATTGAGATATTATAAGCTGTTACTTCTTATTTTACAACTCTAAACATCTTATTCCATCTGATTTTACCGTCGAAAATGCCATTTCTTTCTTTGTCTAAGGATAACCAAACAAAGACTGCTTTCCCAACAACATGGTCGATAGGAACAAATCCCCAAAAGCGGGAATCAGCAGAGTTATGTCGATTATCTCCCATCATAAAGTAATAATCCATTTTGAAAGTATAGCTTGTTGATTCTTTTCCGTTAATGAATATTTTATCGCCTTTGATTTCTAAGTTATTTCCCTCATAAATATCAATAACTCTGTCATAAAGTACGATGTTATGAGTGTCGAGTTGAACTATGGCACCCTCTTTTGGAATAGTAAGAGGCCCAAAGTTATCTTTAGTCCATCCATAAGAAGGAGAATGCGGAAAGATGCTGTTTTGGTATGTTGAATCATCAGGGATAATTTCAACAGAAGCAACATTGGGATGATTTCTGAGTAAGTTTGCCTCTTTTTCTGTTAATGCATAAAAGAAAGTATTAATCTGATTATAAATCGGGTGAATATCAGATTGTGTAATCCGATTATCTTTTAAAAACTTTTTCGGTATTCCAGCATTTTTGGTAGTAACATAATAGCCAAATTGAATGTTTTCCGGATTTTCAGCAGCTTTTCCGTTAATATATACTTGTCGATCAATTATTTCTAATTTATCTCCCGGAAGAGCAATGCAACGCTTAATATAGTTTTCTCTCTTATCAACTGGTCGTGCGATGATAGGACCGCAAGCATCTATTTGATTGGTATAAGGATTAATAAAGCTATCCGACCATACATTTCTTCTACCATAATCTCGCAATAACTGATAATAACTTTGGTTTTGCTTGAAAAGTGCAACCGTATCTCCGTCAGGATAGTGGAAAACAACACAGTCGTTATGTTTTATTTCCTGAGGACCCCAAAATCTATGATAGGGAAGTGAAATCCATTCCAGATATGATTTTCTGAATTGGCTAAATGGCATTGTGTGGTGAACAAAAGGAAAGGAGAGAGGCGTTTGTGGAGATTTAGGTCCGTAATGAACTTTACTGACAAAAAGATAATCTCCGATAAGTAAACTTCCTTCCATAGATGAAGTCGGAATAGTATAAGCTTCAAAGAAAAAAGTACGAATAATGGTGGCAGCAACTACGGCAAAAACAATAGCATCAGCCCACTCTCTAGCCTTAGATTTTTTAATTTTTCCTCTTTTTTCAGGATCTAAATATTTTGCATTTGATTTATATGCTAACCATGGTAGATAAGCAAAAGAAAATAAAACTCCAATAATCCAGCTACCTAAACCATATTTTTGATATGCTTTAATGATTTCAACAATCATTAGCATTATCATAAAAACATTGATAAATGGAATAGCCAAGAAGATAAACCACCACATTGGCTTTTTGATGATTTTAAGCCAGATGTATAAATTATACCCAGGGATTAATACTTTCCAGGGTTTTTCTCCGGCTTTTTCAAATAGTTTCCACAATCCAATTGTTGAACCAATGATGCTGATAATAAGGTATGTTTTTAAAAATATCATGCGTATTATTTTTTATCTTTAACGTATTATTATAAGTATTAATCTATTGCTTGCCTTAAATTTTCCTTAAAATGTAAAATTAGTATTTCTTTTTAAATAAAACATCTTCCATCGTAAAAACTCCTTTTTTACCTATGATGAACTCGGAGGCTAAAAGTGCACCGAGCACAAAACCATCGCGTGATTTTGCTTTATGTTTGATGGTAATATTGTCAATAGGAGATGACCATTTTACATAATGAGTTCCTACTGTATTTCCTTTTCTTTTGCACTTAATGTGCAAATTATCAGCGTTTTTCGTTTTTGCTTCTGTCCATTCCTTTTTATTCGGATGCAATTGTATAATGTCATTTGCCAGTTTTACCGCAGTTCCACTTGGTGAATCTAATTTCTCTGTATGATGAATTTCTTTCATACTTACATCATAATTATCAAATTGACGCATAATCTCTGTTATCTGTTTATTGAATTGAAAGAAAAGATTTACCCCAATGCTGAAATTGGAAGCATATAACAGACTAGCGTTTTTTTCCTCACATTCTTTCTTAATTTCTTCAAGCTTATCATGCCAAGCAGTGGTGCCACATACAACAGGAATTTTCATCTCAAAACAATGTCGAAGATTTTGCAATACCGCATCAGGAGTAGAGAATTCAATGGCTACATCTGCGCTTGACAACAGCTCCTTTTTTTGTTCCCAATCGTCTTCATTATCAATTATAACAGCTATTTCATGATTATTTTTTAAGGCTTGCTTTTCAATAGCCTTTCCCATTTTTCCGTATCCGATAAGAGCTATTCGCATCATTATTTTAAGTTTATTTTAATTTGTAACATTGGCGTTGAACAATAAGCACTATGAAATAATCCAGCATCAAAGCGCAGTGAAATATCATCGTTCACTTCAAAATCTTTTAAATGTCCGTCAACAGTGGCGTCAATAATATTCAAAGCGTAAATAGCAGCAGTGGCAACTATCATTAACTCAAAGTTTCTCCGATAATAATCTCTAATGTTTTTCAATGATTGATCATTGTATTTTCCATCAAATTCATCAATGGAATTGGGGTCATCATCCATGCGGATTTTATAGGCATCTTTATATCTTTTATATTCCACATTATTTACATACATAAAATAGCCTGTTGTTGCTAATCCTGCGTATATAACTGGGATTTTCCAGTATTTTTCGTTATAAGCTTGTCCTAAACCTGGTAAAATAGCGGAATACAATGTTGCTTTTTTAGGATTATGGACTTTTTCAATATCAACTATACTGTCATTAAGCAATGAATTATTGGATTGAACTGTGTCCGTTTTGTTTTGTTGTGCAATACTATAATTAGGCTGCAAGAGAATGAAGAAAAAAAAGAAAATAATGATATAAGAATAAGCTTGTTTCATTTATTCATCAAGAAGCTTTAGTAAGCGGTTTAAGTCGCCTTCTGAATTAAATTTGATGGAAATACTTCCTTTTCCCGCTGTATTCATTCTAATATCGATAGGACTTCCGTAGCGATTAGTGAGTTTATTGATTGCTTTTTTGGCGGAAGAAGGAATTTCTTTTTGCGGAACTGCTGTTTTTTTGAGGTTTCCACCATTATTAACTATTCTTACCAGATTTTCTACTTCTCTAACAGAGAGTTTTTTATCAACAATCATTTGATAAATTTCTCTTTGCACTTCAGTATCTGTAATATTAATAATAGCACGTGCATGCCCCATAGAAATTACTTCATCTCTGATGCCATTTTGAACAATTCCAGGGAGTTTAAGTAAGCGGAGATAATTGGTAATGGTACTGCGATTTTTACCGATGCGTTTGCTAAGTTCTTCTTGTGTTAAATCGCATTCATCAATGAGTCTTTCATAACTGTGTGCTACTTCAATAGCGTTCAAATCTTCTCTTTGAATATTCTCCACTAAAGCCATTTCCAGCATATCCTGATCGTCTGCTTTTCGGATATAGGCAGGAATTTCTTCAATTTTTGCTAGTTTGGCTGCTCGGAATCGTCTTTCACCAGAGATAATCTGGTATTTGTTTTTTCCTAATTCTCTTACGGTAATAGGTTGAATAATTCCAAGTGTTTTTATGGAAGAAGCTAGTTCTTCAAGTGCTATTTTTTCAAAATGATTACGCGGTTGATAAGGATTGGCTTGTATAAATTCGATTCTAATCACAGCAATATTGCCAACTATATTGTTATTTACTTCTTCATTACGCACACTTGTGTTGGTATCGTTTCCTGATAATAGTGCGTCAAGTCCTCTGCCTAATGCTTTTTTCTTTGCATTCATAGTGCTTATTTATTTGTTTCTAAGGCTTTTTCTTGTTCTTTTTTTGTTTTTTGGATAACCTCCCTAGCTAAATTAAGGTAGCTAATTGCACCTTTACTTTCAGCATCATGCATAATAATCGTTTCACCAAAGCTGGGAGCTTCACCTAATTTAATGTTGCGAGGAACAATGGTTTTAAAAACCATGTGTTGGAAATGGCTTTTTACCTCTTCAATTACCTGATTGGAAAGTCGTAAACGACGATCGTACATGGTAAGTAATATTCCTTCAATTTCCAATCCCATATTTAATCGTGATTGTACAATTTTAATAGTATTAAGCAGTTTTCCCAAACCTTCAAGAGCGAAATACTCACATTGCACTGGAATAATAACACTATTGGCAGCTGTAAGCGCGTTAACAGTTATTAGTCCTAATGAAGGGGAGCAATCAATAAAGATAAAATCATAATCATCACGAAGCTTATTGATGGCTTTTCGCATCATTTTTTCTCTTTCGGGAAGATTAATCATTTCGATTTCAGCTCCTACAAGATCTATATGAGCTGGAAGCAAATCTAGATTGGGCGTAGATGTTTTCAACACTAGCTTTTTAGGATCTACATCGTCAATAATACATTCGTAAATACTTGTTGTAATATTTTTCGGATCAAAGCCTAAACCTGAAGTTGCATTTGATTGTGGGTCTGCGTCAATTAATAAGGTTTTATAATCTAAGACTGCTAAACCAGCACTAAGATTAATAGCAGTAGTGGTTTTCCCGACACCCCCTTTTTGATTTGCTATAGCAATTACTTTACTCATAATTCAATCGTTTTTCCAATGTTCGGCAAAAATAATTCTTTTCCTCTTTCTGAAAACATATCTACTGCACTTTCTTTATCAATAGTAATATGTGCAAAAGTATCGTAGTGCATTCCAATAATTTTATTACATCCAATAAAATCGCTTGCTATTATTGCGTCTTCAACATTCATCGTATAATTTCCACCGATGGGAAGAATAGCAAAATCAAGGGATTCTTTTTCTAATAATTTCATTTCATAACTGAGACCGGTATCTCCTGCATAATAAAAAGTTTTTGCAGCAGATTCTATTAAAAAAGCTCCGGCATGACCTCCGTAAAGACCATTTGGTAATTGGCTGGAGTGTGCTGCATGTAAATATTTTAATCTTCCAAAAGCAAAATGCCATTCACCACCAATATTCATTGCATGTGTGTTTTCTATTCCTTTGCTTTGAAAATATAAGGATAATTCATGGTTGCAGATAATCATAGCATTATTTTGTTTTGCTATGCTGATAACATCCAATATGTGATCTTCGTGTCCGTGAGATACCAGAATAAAATCTACCATAATTTTATTCAAATCTATCTCAGAAGCCATCGGGTTTTTGCTAATATAAGGATCGAATAATATTTTTATTCCATCTATGTTTGCAAGAAAACAAGCATGACCTAAGTAGCTGATTTCCATATCTTTTTCTTTAGTATTGTTATGATACAAGCCTTAAACTGTATCTATAATTAAAATGAATTCATTTTATCAGAGGAAAAATGAATGCACAAATTCATAAAATAAGGAAGAAAAAAGGCACTATTCCATTTTATCTGATCCTAAATCTTCGAAGCTAACATCTGTAAAGTCCTTTTTTTCAGTGTTTTCCTCACCTTGTTTTGTTTCGACCTTATCAGTAGCATTAGCTTCAGGAGGAGTTGTTGTTGTCTCTTCTTCTTCAACAGGTCTTTCCCCTGTTTGAATAAAAGTAACACTGTTTTCCAAGCCTTTTTTGAATTTTTCGAAATCTTCTTTATAGAGAAATACTTTATGTTTTTCATAATAGTATTTTCCCTGATCGTTGTTAAATCGGCGCTTGCTCTCTGTAATTGTTAGATAGTAATCACCTGCTCTTGTTGCTTTAACATCGAAGAAATAGGTTCTTTTTCCTGCACGAACAGCTTGGGAAAAAATTTCTTCTCTACCTTTGTTTTCAAACTCTTCCATACGTTAGTTTACTTTGTTCAATGTTTTATGCAAATATATAAAAAAAAATTAAGATAATAGTATTAATGAAAAAAAAAATTGCAGGCTTTAGCTTTTTTAGTATTTTAGTGCGCAAAAAAAAAAGATATGAAAATCGTATTTAGTGTTTTAAGCACATTTTTACTATTATTTAATTTGTCTGCACAAATTGATAGCACTTTAACACAAAAGGAAATAGAGTATCGGGATTCTATTGCAAAAGTAAATCAAGAAGCCAGACTGCTTAAGGAATCTCAGGAAGCATATAATCAAGCTATTACGCAGTTTGAGAATAAAAACTACACCAAAGCCATTCAAGGTTTTGATAAAGCAATAGAAATTAAAGAAGATTTCTACGATGCTTATTTTAATCGTGCTGCCTCTTTTTATTTTATTAATAATTACGAAAAAGCCTATGTTGATTATTCCTTTTTATTAAAAGAAAAAGACGAAAATGAAACAGCGGTTTTAGAAAAAAGAGCAGAAGTTGCGGTTTATTGGACAAAATATGACTTAGCTGTAGAGGATTATGATAAATTAATTAAGCAAAATCCGTCTAATTTCAAGTATTATTATGATAAGGCAGGAGCGCTATTTTTAAAAGGAGATTATGATGCAGCTATTCAAATGTTCAATAAATCCATTGAAATAAATCCGAAAAATGCAGATGCATACAACGATAGAGGAAGTTGTTACCGTAAAAAAGGAGATTATGCTACTGCATTAAAAGATTATGAAAAAGCCATTAGTATAGATAATAATAAAGCCTTTATCTACAATAATTTAGCAGGAGTTAAAAGAAGTTTAAAGGATTATAAAGGCGCCTTGAATGCATTTAATATGGCTATACAAATCAATCCCGATTATTATTTAGCCTATAATAATAAAGGAAGTATGCTGATGGAACAGGAAAAATATGAAGAAGCTATTCTGGATTTCAGTAAAGCAATAATGAAAAATCCAGATTATGCAATTGCCTACAATAACAGAGGTGTTGCTTATTACAAAATGCATAATTACAAAAAAGCAATTCAAGATTTTGACAAAGCCATTCAAATTGATTCAAATTATGCTAGTGCATATATAAATAGAGGAATTGCAAAGGAAATTGACCATGACCCGCAAGGAGCTTGCAGTGATTGGAAAAAAGCTATGGAATTAGGCTCTGAAGAGGCGAAAACTTTTTATAATAATCAATGTCAATAAGGAGGAGAAAAAGATGATAAAATATAGTCTTAGCTTTAGTTTAGTGTTTTTTGTTTGTTCTGTCCTTTTTGCGCAGAATGTAGAATTTAAATCATCCAATTTTAAAGATGATAAAGACGGCTTTAAAGAAGCTGTAAACAATATCAAAACTGCTGATGATTTTTTAGAAGCAGGAATGGAACTCGTAGGAAATCAGAAAAATCCGAAAATGAATTTCCTCAATGCATTGGAAAAATATCTCTTAGCAAATGATTTCAATCCAAATAATGCTGAACTGAACGCAAAAATTGGTCAAGCTTATCTGCATACTCCTCAACAAGAAAAGGCGCTAAAATACCTTGAGAAAGCAATAGAACTTGATGCCAACATCGAACCAATGGTTTATTATTGGCTTGGCGTGGCTTATCAATACCATTACAAGTTTGAGCAAGCAAAAGCGCAATTCGATGTTTGTCAAGACAGAATGAAAGATAAGCATTTCGATGAAATAAAGAAAAAAGTGATTAAAAGGATAGATGAATGTAATGATGCTATTGCATTTACAGCAAATCCAGAGCGCGTTTGGGTGGAAAATATTGAGAGTATTAATACAGAATATCCCGACTATTGCCCAGCTATCAGTGCGGATGAATCAATGATGATTTTTAATTCTAAACGAAGTGGTGCTATGGCAGATGACGGCTACTTTTTCTCATCAATCTATCTTAGCTATAATGAAAATGGAAAATGGTCAAAACCTAGCCCCATGAATCCTCCACTAAACAGTGAAAAACACGATGAATGTTTGGCACTTTCTCCCGATGGTCAATCTATGTTTGTATATAAAGAAACAAATGGAGTGGGAAATATTTATCAAAGTTTTCTGGATGGTGCTGATTGGACAGAGCCTGTTAAATTACAGGAAGCTAAAATTAATACAGATAATAATGAAACCCATGCCAGCTTTTCTCATGACGGTATCAAAATCTATTACATTACCGACCACAGTTATGGCAACAGGGGTGGAAAAGATATTTTCTTTAGCGGAGCAATGGACGACTTTAAAAAATCGTGGGGAAAAGGCTTAGGGATTGACAGGAATGTAAATACCATTTATGATGAGGGAGCCATTTATATGCATCCCGATGGAAAAACTATTTATTTTTCTTCTAAAGGACATAATTCTATGGGTGGATACGATATCTTTAAATCAGAAAGACTGGGTAATGGATGGAGTAAACCTGTAAATATGGGATATCCAATAAACACACCTTATGATGAACAGTTTTTTGTGATGTCTGCTAATGGAAGACATGCTTATCTGAGTTCTGATAGGGCAGGAGGCAAAGGAAATACAGATCTTTATTTGATTACCTTCCTTGGACCAGAAAAACCAACAACCATTGATACAGAAGACCATTTACTGGCCAGTTTTGTTAATCCTATCAAGGAAGCAAGATTAGAAGGACCAGTAAAAGTGGAAACAAAAAACTTGACAATTCTTAAAGGTAGAATCATCGATGACTTTACTGATAAACCCGTTGCTGCTGAAATTGAAATCGTGGATAATGTAAAAAATGAAGTAATCAGTCGTTTTACTTCTAATAGTAGCACAGGGAAATTCTTAATTTCATTGCCTTCTGGTATTAATTATGGTATTGCAGTGAAAGCAGAAGATTATCTCTTCCATTCCGAAAACTTCAATCTTCCCGAAATGGCAGATTATCAATTAGTAGAAAAAGATATTCGCTTGAAAAATGTTTGTATCGGATGTAAAATTGTACTTAATAATATCTTTTTTGATACAGGAAAATCAAATTTACGTCCTGAATCAACTAACGAATTAAATAGATTGGTCAAGCTCCTTAATGATATTCCTAAATTAAGAATAGAAATATCAGGACATACGGATAATGTCGGTTCAGCAAAATCAAATCAAGATTTATCAGAACGAAGAGCTAAATCTGTTGTGGATTATTTGATTAGTAAAGGAATTGCTGCATCGCGATTGGAATACAAAGGCTATGGTGATACAGATCCAATTTCAACCAACGATACCGCAGCTGGAAGACAATTAAACCGCCGTACGGAATTTAAGGTGTTGAATAATTAGAAATTTATTATTAAGTTTTTTTAATAACATCACATTAGCGGGCAATTAAAACCCACTGATTTTTAATTGTTTAAAATTTTGTTCTT
>CAZJZP010000031.1:0-2438 GCA_964550505.1 uncultured Prolixibacteraceae bacterium
TAAAATTTCTCGCATGCCTTGATCTTGAAAGAAACGCTCCGTTTCTGAGCAGACACTTGAATAGAATAACTTAAATCATCACCTGCGGTAACATTAATTGCAGATGGGTAAAATCCAAAATAATCTCCTGTAGAAAAATCTGCATTCCCATCATTATCTTTCCAAGCTACCAAGAAATAAGTTCCTTCTTCAATATTTAAAAATTCTGCTGAGGCAGAAGTGCTTGTACCTGTACTAAGCACTTCCATATACAAATCGGTATAGGTTGCATTCTTATGAAGTTGTATTTTTAATCCATTAACATCAACAGTTTCGCCAGCTAATGGGACAATGGATGTATTCATTTTTCCTTTATCTTCTTCTTGTGGGTCTTTTTTACAAGAAGAAAACATAAAAGAAGATAAAAGAAAGAGAACTGCCGTATATACTAATAGTTGTTTTTTCATTATTTTATTTTTTTTTGATGAAACTTATCCGTTTATTTAATAATTAATGTCTCTACAAGATGTAGGTTTTCTCCAGTAATAATCATTTGATAATTACCTGATTGAATGTTTTCTAATTTCATCACATGATTAAACCCCTCAACATTAACATTCTCTAAAGAAACCATACGTCCGTTCATATCATAAATCATGATTAGTATTTCTTCAGCAAGATATTGGTCAAATCCAAGGTTCAGATTTCCATCAGAAGGATTAGGATAAATAGTAAGACCGTTATCAGCCTCCTCTTCTTGAATAGATACAGTAGCATAATACGGGTCAGGATACAAATCTAAAATTCCTCCTTGTGCAGTTGTAAAGTTATAACTACTGCCTGGGTTTAGACTTGTTAAATAAAAGTATCCATCGTAAGATCCACCCCATCCCCAGTTAAAATGAAAATGATGAGGGTATTGAAAGCCATCACAGATAAAAGAGTGTCCACCACTTCCTGAACCACGATACATTACAGGACGATAATTCATATGCTCAGCGCGAAGTAATATTTTCCATTGAATATCTGTATAATTATCACGACTTTCATAACTAGCAGTTGTTGAATAGCCAAAATTCGATTTAAAAGGAGTTGGAGCATACGCTGTACTTGCAGCAGATCCCGAAGGACTATAATTCATTTCCACGGAAACCCCACAATGAAAATTCAAAGTAGCTACATCATTATTAGAGCTTGTAGGACTTAATGGCATATTTGCATAATTATAAGTTGTTGCTCCAAAATCAGCTGACAGCCACCCATAAGATGAATGATAATAGGAGTTTGTGCCTGTTCCTTTATTTGGATGCTTATAATAGCGCATTATTTGAGCCATGGCAGTAGCAACACATCCTGTAACAGAACCACCAGGACACAAGGAGTTGTATGGAAAACCTTGATCCCATTTGGTTTCAATGATAGGACCAACAGTTTGCATTGTTTGCATTTCAAAATCTTCTGATGAATAAATGTTCCATGTCTCAGTGATTTCTTGTGTAGCAATGACTTGTTTTTCAATAATATAAACAATTTCATTCTGATAGTTTATAAGAAACTCTTCTACTGGAGGCACTGTTTCTTTGTGTTGTTCCATTCTTCCTTCAAAACTATAGGCTAAAATGGGGAAAACATTGTCATCTGCAGCTATAAGAACAAAACCTTGATTGTTTTGCATATTAAATACATAATAAACTGCATGATTTGACTTTTCGACAAGGTATTCATTATCAAAAATAACATTTTCGAGACTAGTTTCTTCAAAATGATTAATTCTTTCATAATAAAGATTTTTAGCCACTGTACGCGCTTTATCAATACTAATAAAAGCAGCAAAAGCATTGCCAGTAAATATTAACAGGCATAAAAATAAAAGAGATTTTTTTAGATTCATTGGATTGAATTTTAATTATGGTTAAAACTTATTTTATTTTCTTAAATGATGAAAAATCACCATTGCTGATGTATTCATTTAATTCTACTTCAAGGTTTTTATATTGAAACTTCGTTCCACAAAAATATAATTCTGTTAGCGGATCCATATCAATTATTCTGTCAAATAAATCTGTTGCAGAAGGTGTTTTTTCTAGCTTAGCATATTCTTCATAAGTATAATCAACAAATGCCAGATGCTCAGAAATTCCTTTTCTGTCAAGTAAATATCCGTTTTCCAAACGAATCGGATAAAAACAATCTCCGTCTCCTGTACAGACATCAGTAATATCAGGAAAACTTTCAATTCCAGCTTTATCTGCAGTTAAGATTACCGGTACATTATGATAATAATCTTCTTTTGTTTTATATATAAAAACCGGAGGTCCTACCATTTCAACTGTCCCATCACTTATTGATGAATTATTGTTTTCGTTTTCATTGCTTGTTTGTTCTTGTTTGTTTGTATCAGTTTCTTCTGCTACATCTTTTTTTGTTTTGCACGAGGAAGTTATTATCAAAGATAATAA
>CAZJZP010000031.1:2538-13945 GCA_964550505.1 uncultured Prolixibacteraceae bacterium
TGTAATTCTGAATTTCTCATTGTTGGATGCAAAGACAAGCGCACCCATCCTGGTTTTTGGGACAAATCGCCTTGATTTATTAATGCTGTTATTTCTTGAGAATATTCTCTTGAAACATCTAACAAATAATGACCGTAAGTCCCGGCACATGCACATCCCCCACGAACTTGAATACCATATCTGTCATTCAATAATTTTACGATAAGATTATAATGAATTCCTTCGATATAAAAAGAAATAATCCCCAATCGGTCTTTATGCTCTTCAGCCAGAATATGAAGTTTATTGATTTTTTTCAATCCATTAAAAGCGATATCAATTAATTCGTGTTCACGTTTTATTATGTTGGCTGTTTGCATTTGATTTTTCAACTTAATGCAAAGCGCTGTTTTCATGGCTAGCATGAAACCTGGAGTACCACCGTCTTCACGTAATTCAATATCATCAATGTATTTATATTCGCCCCAGGGATTTGTCCAATCGACAGTTCCTCCTCCAGGATTATCAGGGACCGCACTACTATATAGATGTTTGTCAAAAATCAATACTCCAGAACTACCGGGTCCGCCTAAAAATTTATGCGGAGAAAACATGATAGCATCCAATTTCATCAACGGATCTTTCGGGTGCATATCCATATCAACATAAGGTGCAGATGCAGCAAAATCAACAAAACACAAGCCTCCGTATTGATGCATTAATTTTGCCATTTCGTAATAAGGAGTTTGTATGCCTGTAACATTTGAACAAGCAGTAAAAGAACCTATTTTTATTGGTCTGTCTTTATATTTTTGTAATTGTAATTCAAGCTCTTTTAAATCAACTAAATTATCAGCATCAGGTTTAAGCACAACAACATCTGCAATGGTTTCGTACCATGACGTCTGATTGGAGTGATGCTCCATGTGGGTAACAAAAACAATAGGTTTTTCAATTTCTTTCAAACAATGTCTTTTCATCAATTTACCACAAGTTTTCAATCCTAAAATTCGTTGTAATTTGTTGACACAAGCTGTCATTCCAAAGCCAACAGTTAGCAAAACATCATCTTTATCTGCATTAACGTGCTCTTTGATTAGTTCATGGGCATAATGATAAGCCCTCGTCATTAAAGTTCCTGTTTCAGATGTTTCAGTATGCGTATTTCCAACAAAAATACCAATATCCTGAGATAGTTTTTCTTCAATGCTTTTATATAAACGTCCACTTGCAATCCAGTCAGCATATATTAAAGGCTTTTCGCCATAAGGTGAAGTAAAGCTGGCATCTATACCAACAATATTCTTTCTGAAAGCATCAAAATATTTTTCCATTATAAAAATTTGAAACAAAAATAAAAAAACCGCTGTTTTATCAGCGGTTTTTTTTGAATTATGTAATTATTTGTAGGATTTTTCTTTTTTTACTTCTCCTTTTTTATACACTATCATTTTAATAAGCTTTCCTTCCTCATCATATTCTTTCCATTCGCCTTCTTTAAGGTCATTTTTGTATTGTCCTTCCATTTTCAGCGTATTATTTTCGTGGTATTCTTTATATTGACCTTCTTTCTTATCTTTTACATAAAAGGTTTCAGACAATATAGAACCAGAATTATAATATGCTTTTTGAACGCCATCAAAAGCTCCTGCCTTATATCTAAATTCAGCAACCAATTGGCCTTGTTGCGTAAACCATTTAGCAACACCATCTTTTTTTCCTTCAATATAAAAACTTTCTTCCTGAATTTTCCCATTATCATAATACAACTTCTTTTCACCGTGTAATTGTCCATTTTTGTAATTGACGGACGTTACTAATCTCCCTCCTGGAGCGTATTCCTTGTATTCTCCGTGAAGAATATCGTTTTTGAAATTTTGCTCATATTTAATATATGCTCGCTGATCAATATAAATGGCTGCACCATTTTTCTTTCCTTTTCTGTAATTGATAACTGAATTGACCATTCCATTATGGTGATATGTTATCCAAGAGCCTTCTTTCAAATTGTCTTCGTATAAGCCTTTAGAAAGAATATGTCCTGTTTTTTCCTCCCAATAGCCTTGTTTTAAGCCATTAGCATCTGTGAAATTCATTTCTTCCTGCGCTTGAATAAGCGAAAAAGAAAATATCATAAGAAAAAGAATAAGTATTTTTTTCATTTGTGTAAAAATTTATAAGGTTAATTAATTAAATATTCAAGCAAAGATAATTATTATCATTGAATATTATTATTTTAGTATCATTGTTTACCGCTGATTGAAGAAATAAATTGCTGCTGCAATAATTGCTAAGCCTAGCAATACAGTAAAAAATATTTTCCAAAAGCTATATGGTCTTTCTCCTTGAACTTCTCCTGTTCTAGCATTTATCAAAAAGCGATATACTTTAGACTTAAAGCGATATGCGCTAATCCATAATGGCAACAATAAGTGTTTGAAGCGTATATCGTTGTATTGGGTTTTTACACTACTAATACGTTGCTCATCTCCTCCAATATCTCTGCGAACTAAGGTTCTGATATACGAATCCATGCGTTGTTTAGCTTCTTCAAAGCCTTCTTTTAATTCCACCTGATATGATTCTGTTTGAAAACCACTTAAAAACTTATTGTCATAGGGTACTAATTCTTGTAAATCCCAAGGTTCAAGTTTGTCGGCCTTTTTCTTTGGTAATGACTTACTCGCAAGAATAAGCACATCGTCAAAAAAGTGACGTACCGTTCCAGAAACTCTCGTCCATCGGGTTTTCTGCACTTGTCGTGTCTTTGTTTGACCATTTTCTGTATATGATTCTGTAACATAGTAATGATCGCCTCGAGAACCCGTGTATGAAGAATAAGTGTTGGAATCATAAGTCCAAAAAGGAATATACATTCCTTTCAGTTTTTCAATATTCAATGCAACTTGCTTGAGTTTAGAGGGAGCAAACCAAAGTTTTTTTACCCATTTTTTATATGATTCAAAAGCTGTATTCTTATCAATTTTAAACGGCAATAATGATTTTGGTTTGAGAATGGAATGTGTGGATCCAGATTCAATAACCAAAGGTGTTCCACAAAATGGACAATCATCAGAAGTCAAATTGGGTTTCATGGTAACTGCTGCCCCGCAGCTATTACATTTAACTGTTGTAATTTCCTGTTTTTCAGCATCAGCTATTTTATCATTAATAAAGCTAAGATAATCCAGTTCTTCGATTTCTTCATCGGAAATTGCAATTTCATTATTAGCTCCGCAATATTGGCAAAGCAGGGACGTTGTTCCTGGTTCGAAATTCAAGATTGCTCCACAGTCGTTACATTTGGTTTGTTCTGTATCAGTGTGTTGTTCATTAAATTCATTCATATTCATAATACAGAGAAGTTTTGATTATTGCTCAGGATTACTTGGATTTGCTGGTGGTGGTGGAGGTGGTGGCGGTGGTGCACTAGCAAATATATCCGCCAAATCTTGTATTTCTCCTGCTTTTTTCCATCCATCCATTCCTTGTTTCCAAACCAATGTTTCTTTTGAAAACTGTTTTTGTTGGAGCATTTGCTGTAAAGCCTGCTTATTAAAAGGTCCTTGTTGCTCACCGTTAACAGCTACATAAAAGGGAATATCACCAGGTACTGGTGGAGGCGCTCCTCCTCCTTGTTGTTGGTTTTGCTGATTTTGTTGATTTTGCTGACTTTGTTGGTTAGGATTAAACATCGCTCCTCCCATTTGATTAGCCATAGCAAATCCCATTCCCATTCCAATTCCTGCACTTGCTTCACCGCCTGGATTTTTAGCTGCTGCTTCTAAAGATTGTGCCGTTTGGAATTGAGTATAAGCATTCAAATCACCAACAACACCCATGCTTGTACGCTTGTCTATCATCTCTTCTACTGCAGGTGGTACGGATATATTCTCAATTAAATATTTTGTAATTTCTATTCCGTATTCATCAAATTCAGGCTTTAATCGTTCCTGAAGAGATGCAGAAAATTCGTTATAATTCATTGCTAAGTCTAATACTGGAATTTTACTTTCTGCAACATAATCCGTAAAACGGGTAACAATAATATCTCTTAACTGATTAGTTATTTCTTCTATTTCGAATTTTCCATCTGTTCCAGCAACTTGTCTAATAAGTTTAGAAGGATCATTACATCTGAATGCATAATTACCAAAAGCCCTGATACGAACCATTCCAAAGTCATTATCACGCATCATTACAGGGTTTTTTGTTCCCCACTTTTGATCTGTAAATTGCTTTGTATTTACAAAATAGGTTTCTGCTTTAAAAGGACTGTTAAATCCATATTTCCATCCTTTTAAGGTAGAAAGAATTGGAACATTCTCCGTTTCTAGCTTATACATACCGGGTTGAAACACATCTGCAATTTGTCCTTCATTAACAAAAACAGCATTTTGTGATTCTCTGACGGTTAATTGAGCTCCATATTTTATCTCATTATTATATCGCTCAAAACGATGAACTAAGGTGTTTTGCGATGGGTCAAGCCATTCAATAATATCAATAAATTCACCGCGGATTTTTTTCAGGATTCCCATAGTTATTTTTTTTAGGTTATTAGCTAAATTTTGATTTCCAAATATACATATTTTTTCTTTTGAACTATAAAAATGTGAAAAAAAATCTTAAATAAAATAAAAAAAATTAAACATCCGCTTTTGCGAATAGGTCAAACTCAACAGCATCAGTGATTTTCGCCATATAAAAAGATCCAATCTGCAATTCTTTGTCTGCAGATATTATAATCTCATTATCTACTTCAGCGGCATCAAACTCAGAACGTCCAATCCAATAATCTTCTTCTTTTCTATCGATAATCACTTGCATCTTTTTCCCAATTTTTTTCTGGTTTTTTTCCCATGAAATCTGCTGTTGCAGTTGCATCAGTCTTTCCAGACGCTCTTGTTTTACGTCTTCCGGCACATTATCTTTAAGTGCAAAAGCCGTTGTACCTTCTTCATGGGAATAAGTAAAAGCGCCCATTCTATCGAAACGACTTTCTTCAACAAATTCCAACAATTCCTCAAATGCTGCATCTGTTTCACCCGGAAAGCCAACTAAAAGCGTTGTTCTTAACGAAGCATCTGGTAGGATTTCGCGGATTTGCTTGATAATATTTTTAGTTTGCGATGTATTATGACCTCGTTTCATGGCTTTTAGCATGCCGTCATTAATATGCTGAAAAGGCATATCAATGTAATTGCACATGCTTTTGGATTCAGCCATATAATGCAAAAGTTCAACAGGAAAACCAATAGGATAAGCATAAAGCAATCTAATCCATGGAAATAAAGCTAATTGATCAAGTTCGCGAACTAAATTAATTAAATTGTTATTTGATTTCAAATCTGTACCGTAAGTACAAATATCCTGTGCAATAATATTCAATTCTTTGACGCCTTTTGCGGCTAGCTGTTCTGCTTCTTTCAACAAAACACTTATGGGTTGTGAAATTAATTTTCCTCTGATAGCAGGAATTGCGCAAAAACTACATTTTCTGTTGCAGCCTTCCGCTATTTTAAGATAAGCATAATGCGACGGAGTACTAATAAAACGGTTATTTTTTGCAGCAAGTTTTCGTGTAAGAAGTTGTATTATAGCGTCGTAATCATGCACACCGAAAATATAATCAATTTCTGGGATTTCATTTTTTAGTTCGCCTGCATAACGCTGAGATAAGCAACCCATTACCATCAATTTTCCAATTCTACCTTGTTTTTTTGCGATTGCATGTTGTAAAATTAGCTCAATAGATTCTTCTTTAGCATCCTGAATAAAACCACAAGTGTTGATAATAACTAAATCCATCCCTTCGGATGAGGCATCGAAATGCAATTCTATGGGGAATTTCTCTAGTGTTCCAAAAATATATTCAGCATCAACCGTATTTTTAGAGCAGCCGAGGCTTATGAGATTTATTTTTTTAAAGGGAAGCATTATTGAAATAAAGAATCAACAAAGGCATATTTATCAAAAAGCTGTAAATCTTCCATCTTTTCACCTATACCAATATATTTTATAGGAATTTGAAATTGGTCAGAAATCCCAATTACCACACCACCTTTGGCTGTTCCATCGAGTTTGGTAAGCGCCAAAGCATTTACCTCAGTGGCTGCAGTAAATTGCTTTGCCTGTTCAATGGCATTTTGACCTGTAGAAGCATCTAAAACCAATAAAATTTCATGCGGAGCATCTGGAATGATTTTCTGCATCACTTTTTTGATTTTTGACAATTCATTCATCAAATTCGTTTTATTGTGCAAACGACCTGCTGTATCAACAATAAGAACGTCTTTCTTTTTAGATTTTGCAGAAGCAACTGCATCGTAGGCTACAGAAGCTGGGTCGGCACCCATTCCCTGATCAACAATAGGAACATCGACGCGTTGTGACCAAATTCGAAGTTGCTCTACTGCTGCTGCACGAAAAGTATCGGCAGCTCCCAATAAAACAGATTTTCCGTTTTTCTTAAATTGATACGCTAATTTCCCAATAGTTGTGGTTTTTCCAACTCCATTCACTCCAACTACAAGGATTACATAAGGTTCTTCTCGCGGAGCAAAATCAAAAGGCAGCAATTTTTCTTTTTCTGTTTCTGAAAGAAGAGCAGCAATTTCTTCTTTTAACATCGTATTTAATTCTGTCGTATTGACATACTTGTCTTTTGAAACCCTTTTTTCTATTCGCTCAATAATTCTAAGTGTTGTATCTACGCCAACATCTGAAGAAACCAAAACTTCTTCCAATTCATCCAATACCTGATCATCAATAGTTGATTTACCAACAATAACTCTGGAGAGTTTAGAAATAAAACTTTGTTTTGTTTTAGCAACGCCTTTTTCAAGGTTTTGCTTTTGGTCTTTGGAAAAAGATTTGAATAAACCCATGATATTATGCTTTAAAAATAAAAAAACTCCTTTCCATATTCATCTAAAGAAAGAAGTTTATAAAAGGGATATAATCGTTTTTTATTTCTTCGCTAAAAAATCTTTTACATTCTCTGTGGGAACAAAATCCTCTCTAATAGAATACGCATTCGTTTTCTCGGATTTTACCATTCTAATAAGCTTGGTATATCCCTTCCCTGTATCTGTTTTAAGTGTTGCAACAACTTTCTTTGCCATATCGTTATGTTTTACTTGATTTCTTTATGAATAGTGTATTTTTTTAAAATGGGATTGAATTTTTTTATTTCCATTCTATCAGGTGTGTTCTTTTTGTTTTTTGTGGTAATATACCTTGATGTACCTGGCATTCCACTTTGCTTATGCTCTGTGCATTCCAAAATCACCTGTATTCTAGCATCTTTAGTTTTTTTAGCCATCTTCTTATCTGTTTATATTAAAAGCGTCTGCAAAAATAATGTATTTTTATGAAATAGCAAAACCAAATACAAAAAAAGATAAAACTTCTTGTTTTAAAGCAAAAAATACAAAAATTTGTGCTTTATTAACAAAGCTTATGTTTAGTCTATCTTTTTCAATATATTAAAAAACAAGATATTATAAATATTTGCTTTAATTCGTGCATTTTTTTTACAAAAGAAATGTTAATTAGTTCTGTTATTCAGGAAATTACTGTAATTTTGAAATCATTTTTAAAGCACAATTTCTTCAAAGATATATGGAATTTTATTATAAGGATTTTATTCATTATTTGAGACTGGAACGGGGTTTATCAAACAACTCTATTACGGCTTATGCTAGTGATTTGAAGAAATTTATCCTTTTTATGTCTGAAATCGACCCTCCTACTTCTGTTATTGAAGCCAACAGCGAACAGTTAACTGCTTTCATGGTTCATCTTCACGAATCAGGAAAATCTCCCCGTTCACAAGCAAGAGCGTTATCTAGTTTGAAAGCCTATTATCGCTTTCTTCTAATACAAGAAATCAGCAACAATGATCCTACCGAGGGTATTCATGCTCCAAAAATTAGTCAAAAACTTCCAGACACCCTGTCAGTTGAAGAGATTGACGCTATTGTTAAGGCAATTGATTTGGATAGAGCAGATGGTTATCGCAATAAAGCAATTATTGAAACGCTCTATAGCTGCGGCCTTCGTGTTAGTGAATTGATAAAGTTGAAAATTTCCGAAATTTATTCCAAAGAGGAATTTATTCGCGTTATTGGAAAAGGTAATAAAGAACGTATGGTTCCTGTTGGAAAACAATGCCTTCAATGTATTCAAGATTATATTACCCACACTAGAAATCATGTAAATATTAAAGAAGGTTACGAAGATTTTATTTTTCTTAATCGTTTGGGTACAAATCTGTCGCGTATTATGATTTTCACCTTGGTAAAACGCTTAGCATTGAAAGCAAATATTCACAAAAGTATCAGTCCGCACACTTTTCGCCATTCTTTTGCTACGCATTTGATTGAAGGAGGTGCCGATTTACGTGCTGTGCAAGAGATGCTGGGACACGAATCCATTACAACTACCGAAATATATACACATCTCGACAGAGAATACCTTCGTGATGCTATTATTCAATTTCATCCGCGATCGAAAAAAATAAGAGCTTAAGATAAATTAAGCCGATTCGGATAAGCCGAAATTAACAGAAATCAATTCATTATTGTTAAAATAGAAATCAATTTCCGCATTTTCAACGCTTAAGCGCATTTCTCCCCAGGATTCTTCTTCTCTATCAAAATCTGAATAGCCATTTTCTTTAAATAAAGCAATTAAATCTTCTGCTTTCATCTTGTGGATCTTTTTGCCAAAAAGTTCCAAATCCTGATGGTCAGATTCTATGCAAAATAAATCCATGTCTTCGTTGAAAAACAAACTCAGATTTTTATCATCATAATACCAGATAATAGCATAAAACTCATCTCCCTCTTCTTCTAAAACTTCAACTTCGGAAGGATTACCAAGCAGTTCAATGACTTCATTTTCATTCATAGAAAGACGAATATCGCCTAGCGACTCTTTAATCTTAATTAAATATTTCATTTGATAATCATTTTATTAAAACGCTTGTAAGATAATAAAATTTATGAAAACTGAAAAGATTCCATAAATATTCTGTCATTCTGCTATATTCTCTTATTTTTGCAATCCATTTTATTATGAAAGATTTAACAGCAGGAAAAGAATGGAAAGTCATTCTACAATTTGCATTTCCTATGCTTTTAGGAAATGTGTTTCAACAATTATATAATGTTGTTGATAGTATTATTGTAGGGAATTTTCTCGGCAAAGAAGCCTTAGCTTCTGTTGGAGCATCATTTCCTGTTATTTTTGTTATGATTTCTTTGGTAATTGGTATTACAATGGGTATTACCATTATCATTTCCCAGTATTACGGAGCTAAAAACTTCGAAAAAGTGAAGACTGCCATTGATACCATGAATATTTTCTTATTCTTTACTTCGATTTTCTTAAGTATTTTGGCATATTTTCTTAGTGAACCCATTTTTCGCTTAATAAAACTACCTGAAGAATTGATGGCAGATGCCGTGATTTATTTTCGCTGGTTTACCTCTGGTTTTATTTTAATGTTCGGTTACAATACCGTTGCAGCTATTCTGCGTGGTTTGGGCGATTCTAAAACACCCTTGTATTTCCTAATTATATCCACCATTGTTAATATTGTATTGGATATTCTTTTTGTTGTGGTGCTAAAATTTGGAGTTGCATCGGTAGCATTAGCAACCGTAATTGCCAATGGCGTTGCTTTTTTAACTGCGATACTGTATTTAAATAAGAAACATGAAATGGTACGGATAAAATTTCGAAATCTGGTTTTCGACAAAGAAATTTTCCGCCAGAGCATTCGCATTGGTTTGCCTTCCGGAATACAGCAAAGTTTTGTTGCTTTAGGAATGATGGCTTTGTATTGGATTGTGAATGATTTTGGAACCGATGCCATAGCAGCTTATTCTGTTGCCCACCGTTTGGATTCTTTTGCAGGAATGCCGGCTATGACTTTGGGCTCAGCACTCTCAACCTTTGTTGGACAAAATTTAGGTGCAAACAAAATGAGCAGGGTCAAGAAAGGAATGCATGCCACTTGGATTATATCCATTATTACTTCCTTGCTTGTTTTTCTTAGTATGATTCTTTTCAAAGAAAATTTTATGGCTGCATTTAACCAAGATCCTAGAGTGATTGAAATTGGAGCAAGCTATCTGATGATTGTCAGCGGTTTTTATGTAGTCTTTTCCTCCATGTTTACCATAAACGGTGTACTGCGTGGAGCAGGTGCAACCATTATTCCGATGTTTTCTACTTTAATTGCCTTGTGGGTTTTGCGTATTCCGCTATCCTACTATATGTCACAAGACATGGGAACCGACGGTATTTGGTGGGGAATTCCTATTGCCTGGGCATTTGGTTTTATCATGTCATACATCTATTACCTAAGCGGAAAATGGAAAAATAAAGGCGTGGTGAAATACGATTAATTACCACAACGGTCAATCGACCAGCATTTGTATAAAGGTGTGATAAGCAGCATTACTTCAAATCCATCTTTATATGCTGTTTCGGCACCTAAAAAAGCCAAACCCATATCGTAGCTCAATGCACAATCTATTGAAAATGTGTTTTTTTCTGCTCCGAAGAAACGCAAACCTCCAGATAAGCATAAATGTCCGGTGTTTTTATAATGAAAACCCAATCGTGATCTGTCATAATTATTATAATGTACAATGGGAAAGAAAAACATGGTAAATCCTAGATTATAAAAATGCTGACTATCGTAAATATATTCAAAATTGGGAATAAAATTAAACTGCTCAACAGGCTCAATTAGCACTCCGCCATGCAATTGCAATTGACGTGCAGGAAAATAAATTTCTGCTGTTTGCGGATGAAAATCCTGAAACAAATGATAGGCTGCAAAACCAAATTGGTATTTGAAAAACTGGTCTTCTTGCCAACAAAAAATCTCTTTATATCCGAAAACAAGACCTGCATTCATATCAAAAAAATGGCGATTATGACCATATTCGTAACCGGGCTGTAAACCGATAGAAATATTCGATTTTTCACCCAATTTTGTATGAAAAGCCACCGACAAATAATCCGAAGCAAAAGCAGCCGCAGTATTTGACGACCATCTTCTTTCGTCCACAATGCCAATACCCATAAAGAAATTTCGTTTTTCTTCCACTACCAATCCGTAATTATTACGGATTTTATCAAACTGCCAGCGGTATTCAAAAAAAGCAGTATTGGTTCTTATCTGCTGTTGATTATGGAGATTTCTATACTGAAAAATATCTTTCACTCGCCATTTTTCCTGCAATAATCCTGTTAAGGCAGGATTTAGCTTTAGCTCACTATTGTAGAATTGAGAATAATGATGCGCTTGCGCAAACAGTAATTCTGAAAGCAAGATAAATATAAAGCCAAAGATGGTTTTTTTCAGCATGCTGTAAAAGTACAATTTTTTTTTGTTTACAAAAGA
>CAZJZP010000032.1:0-13714 GCA_964550505.1 uncultured Prolixibacteraceae bacterium
CGGTTACTGTCATACTTGCACTACCACTACAACCAAAATTACTTGTTGCTGTTACACTATATGTAGTTGTGCTATTTGGATTTACGGTAATACTTGATTGTGTCATTCCATTGCTCCACAAATAGGTATCTCCTCCACTTACTGTTAAGGAAACGCTTTCTCCTCTGCATATTTCTGCTGCTGTTGGACTTAATTGTACAACTACATTACTATCTACCAAAATTGTTATGGAGTCAATCTCTACACAGCCTCCAGAAGAAGTTCCTGTTACTACGTAGGTGGTTGTAACTGCAGGATAAACAACTACACTATCATTCGTTCCTAGTCCGCCACTCCACTGAAAACTACTGCCAGGATCGGTGGAACTTGCTACCAACAAACTCGAATCTCCCATGCATAATTGCAATTGTGTGGCAGTTAAATTTAGGTTTACTGCTGGTTCTACTGTTACATCAACAGATGCTGTTCCAGTACAGCCGCTGGTACTTGTTGCTGTTACGCTATAAGTTGTAGTTACTGAAGGGCTTACGTTTATAGTGCCTTGTGTCATTCCGTTACTCCACAAATAAGTATTACCACCACTTACTGTTAAACTTACACTATCGCCTGCGCATATAGATGGATTTGTTGGAGTTATACTAGGAATAATTACCGTATCAACTACTATGTCAATAGTATCAATTTCAGTACAACCCAATGGTGAAGTTGCAGTAACAATGTATGTAGTATTCACTATTGGGGAAACACTGTGATTTGCACCCGCTCCTAATCCATTATTCCATTGGAATGTAGTTCCAGGAATAGATGATGAAGCAGATAAGTCTGACGTATCTCCAATACAAATAGAGTAAAGGCTTGCAGTTGCAACTAGATTAATAGAAGCTTGAACATAAACCGTAGCTGAAACGGAGTCTGTACAGCCATTATTACTACCTGTAACGGTGTATGTTGTTGTGGTTGTTGGACTAACTGTATATGGATTTGCTGTTGATCCTGTATTCCACAAATAAGTTGTATTGAGAGATGTACTGCTAACTAAAAGGTTTGCACTTTGACCATCACAAATAGTATCGTCATCAAGCGTTAATACGGGAGCGGTGTACATCATTGCCATTGTGGGTAGGCCTTCGCTAGAAGTTCTTCCAGCAAGGTTGAATCCATTCTCTACATAATTACAAGCAGTTCCTGCAGCATTTGGATTGTTTATAACGCCTAAAGATGCTTGTGAAGAACGAGCCATGTATATTTTCCCGTCATTAGCTAATTGCAAAGCTCCATAATTATAGGAACCTGCATTAGAAATTAATGTTTTTGACGCTTGGATAGCAGCAGCTGTTCCTGCTGATAAATCAAATTGCCATAGCTGACTTCCTTGACGTTCTGAAACATAAACTTTTGAGCCATCGGGAGAAAATTCTGTTCCAAAAGCTCTGTAAATTGGACTTAAGGAAAGAGTATTGGAAACAACACCGGTTCCGGCATTAAAATCAAAAACTTCAAACAATCCGCTATATTGGTCGCAAACAGCTAATTGTGTGCCATCTGGAGATGCTTTCATCGCACCTAAAGCTGAATTGAAAGCTCCTGCAGAACCTCCATTATGAGAAGCTCCTACGTTTGAAGTAATTGCAGGATTAACTCCTGTAGATGTTAATAAGTAAGCGTAAAATGTATTATTATTATAACCGTGCGTTAATATCCATATATCTGTACAGTTTGTATGTGGGACAGCTGCTAATTTTTCACCACAAGGAGTAACTAAAGGAACATTCTTTGTGGTAACATCTCCCAATCCTCCATTTAATGTCATATCAACAATGGAATATTTCATTCCATATGCTGTTGCATTATTTGTTGTCGTAAAAACATAGTAAATATCAGTTGTTCCTGGCTGTTTTATAATTAATGCTGCCTGAATAGAAGATGAATTTCCGTGCAAGCCTGTTCCATTGGGCATTAAAGTGTGGTTTCTGTTCCATACACTAAGACCATCGGTATAAAACAATAAATTCCCTGCGGCATCACTAATACTGGAACTTCCTTCACTGGTATTTAAAGCACCGTTTGTTAAAGCTACTGGAGTTGCTCCATTAAAGTCAATCCCTGCATTAAAACCAAAATACCAAATATTATATTCTCCTTGAGAAAAACCGTTAAGTCCTAATCCTAATAAGAAAACTATAATTACAATTAATAATTTCTTCAAATTCATCATCCTTTTCTAATTTATTTCAAAATAGTTATCGTTCCTCTGTATTCGTGACTGATATCACTGATATTTTCATAGACTTTAATGTAATAAGTGAAAAGATTAGACATAATCTCTGATTCTGAAATGTTTTGACCTTCTATTCTTCCGTCCCATCCTTCATATAAATCTGTTGTTTCAAACACCATATTTCCCCAACGGTCATATATTTGCATTATAAATCTTTCTTCTGAAATCCCAACTCCTTGGGGTAAGAAGATTTCATTTGTACTGTTTCCGTTAGGACTGAAAGCGTTAGGAATATATATAGTAAACAATGAAGTTACAACTACTTTGTTTGAAGTCGAATCTCTACATCCGTAATCATCTTCTACATATAACCAAACATCATAAGTCCCAGGTAAAGAATAAGAGTGAATTTGGTTTTGACCTAATCCAGCAGCACCATCACCAAAATCCCAATCCCAAATTGTAGCACCAATAGACTGATCATCAAATTGTACTTGCTTATTAACCTGTGTTTGAGATGGATTTATGGTAAAAGCAGCATGAGGTCCTGAAATATTTGCAACGCTAATCGTAGCAACTGATTCACAACCATCATTACTAACAGTAACGGTATATGTACCATGTGGGACATCAAAAACGTCTGCTGTTGTAGCTGGGGGATTTGTATTCCACGAGTAAATATAATTTCCAGTTCCTCCTGTTGCAATAACGCTTAGACTTCCATCACTTTTATCACAATGCGCATCCTGAGCACTAATGCTTAGTTGAGGACGTGGAATCACATTAATCTCTCCTGATGCAACAGCCTGACAACCATTAGCATCAATAGCAGTAACCGTATAATTCGTTGTTACAGCCGGTGTGTCAACCAGTGGATTAGCAGTTGTTCCATTGTCCCATAAATAGGTATTTCCTCCAATAACAAATACACTTCCAGTATCTCCACTGCAAATAGTATCACTAATTACTTGAATTTGCGGCAATGGATGAACAGTCAGGGTAACTTGGTCAGAAGCAGTACATCCATTATCTTCAACAGTAACCGTATAAGTAGTCGTAGTTGACGGACTGACTGTAATTGTTGCAACAGAATCACCCGTACTCCACCAATAATTTGTTCCTCCTGTTGCTGTAAAACTCATGGTATCTCCTAAGCAAATAGCGGTATCTTGACCTGCATCAGCTGCTGGCAAAGCATTAACAGTAATTGCAAGAGTTGTGTCAACCGTTGTACAAGAAGCCTGAGAAACTTGAAGTGTTGCCGTATAATTACCTGGCGCAGGCCACGTAACTTGGTGTGGTCCTATGGTATTCGCTGTTGCAGGCGTTCCTCCAGGAAAACTCCAACTAAAAGAAGCCGATGGAGGAATTCCACTTCCGGTATATGTTACCGTTGCTGTATCACCTAAACATATTGGCGTAGTTACTGTAAAATCAGGTGTAGGACAACAATTGATATACATAAAAATTCTTCCAACATAATAGTTTACCTCTGACCAGATATCATGCATTTGATTTGTAGCAAGATTATCCTGCATTCCACTTCGAAAGAGAGTAACATTGTTTCCTAAGATAGTGGTAACGCATTGAGCCATTCCATAAGAATTAGTGGAATTTGTTCCTCGACAACCATAAACTCCAATAATATCTCCCGCATTCACTTGAATATTGCAGGGAATCATCGTATTTGTTGGATAGTATGATTGATAAAATAAAGATATAAAACTATTTGTAGTTCCTGTGTATGCAGGTGGTGCTCCTGCTGTAAACCTTACTACTTCAACTGATTGCAGACCAGTTGATGCATCATCCGGAATATATAATCCACAAATGGTAAAATTGGCTGGAGCTGTGAAATGATAACCTCTTGACATAGAGCTAAAAGTTGTTTGCATTGGGCAAACGGCTATTTGAGTCTGTCCGTAAGTTGTGAAAGCTATTAGAAGGCTAAATAAAACAATAAAAAAGTACTTTTTCATTCCACTTTGTTTTTTTGGGTTAATTCGCTTTTTTGGACTACTAAAATACTAATTTGTTTAATACAAAACATACATTATTAATAATAAATCTTATTTACTTGATTATCAAACACTTAAAAAAGCATTTTTTTGGCAGGATTTTAACAAAAGATTAACAAAATCAATGCGGTGTATTTTCCTCATTTTCACTAGATAAATAATAGAAAAAACTGTTTTTATCTATTTTTATCATAAAATGCTGAATGGGGGTTTCTAAAAATACCACTAAAAACACACGCAAAACCTTACAAAATAAAAAAAATAGGCGGTTGTTGATAAGTTTTTATGCAGAATTGCGTAGAAACTCAATGTCCTTCTATGCTTGTATCAAATTAGTTTATTTCGTAATTCGTCTTCGTCATTCCTTTTCAATCTTCCAGGCTCCTCCAGTTGGTACACTATCGTAATCCATGTATAGAATAGTGTCATTCGACTTATCGCTAAGTTTAAATTCTGGCAAATAGAGTTCTTCAATAAAAACAAAACACCTGTCATCTAATATGTATGCAACAACTTTACCATTCCATTTTGAAAAATATGAGTTTTGAATAACATTTGGTGTTTCACTCAAAAAATATCCAGCATATGTTTCCTTAGGAGAAATAAACAAATCATATTTTTCTATAAACTCTTTGCCAGTGTCTTTGTTATAAGCACCATTGAATTCCCATAGTTGGTATCCAGCATATTCATTTTCCATACCTGAAAAATTATTTTCATGATATTTTTGTAATCCCAAATCACTCTCGACAAAGCTAATTAAATGACTATTTGTACCCTCAAGAACCAAATATGTATGTTGCGGATGTGTATAATCGGGCATCAGTTTCAAATGAAGACAATCAATAATCTCAATATTATTTGGCATATTATTGAATAATTCTGGGATATTCTTTTTGCAGTTATACTGATTACAACTTACAACTAAAACTACTAGTATCAATCCAAATAAAATTCTCTTTTTCATAACTATTCTATATTTAATTATACTAATTAGTATATAGTCCAATAATCTTCCCTACAAGATTTGGAAGGAAACTGACCTAAAAAGAAATCAAAATTTTCTTTTCTTTTGTATCCCATTTTTCACTCTCCCATTTATTCCCTTGCCATTTAATAAATAGATTTTTATCTTTAAAATAAATTGTATCAATACATGCACCTTTATAAATTGCTGGACATAAATTTGATTCTTTTATTTCTGTTTTTTGTCCACTAATATAATTCTCAACCATTATTATTGAATCATTTTGTTCAGAAATAAAGGCAACAAGATTGTTTCCTATATCGTAAGCTAAAGCGTTATAATATACTTTCTCAATGGCATTTTGTTTAAGTGGCAAAAACATATAACATTGACAAAATGTTCCACATCCTTGTTGTAATAACATCACATTCTCATTGTTGTCAACAAAGCCCATAACACCATTTCCTAATACTTCATATTTTCTAGTAGTTGTATTGGTTATATGATTATTACCCCATGTAATATTATATATTGAATCTCCTTGAAAACTATAAACAAGATAAACATCATTTTTCTTTTGACATAATATTGTATCATTCATTCCTACATTCCATCTGTCAGAAATTGAATTTTGCGAACAATAGTTAATTTTATTCTTACTTGATTCATTACATGAAATAAATAAAATAATCATACAGTG
Source organism: uncultured Prolixibacteraceae bacterium (assembly GCA_964550505.1). Lineage (GTDB taxonomy): Bacteria > Bacteroidota > Bacteroidia > Bacteroidales > CAZJZP01 > CAZJZP01. Next base: position 5,904 of record CAZJZP010000032.1, read on the forward strand.
TATTAAAAAAAATAATCTCTTCATTAAATAGGTTTATTTTTAGTTAATTCTTGTTTTAACAAGTAAAAGTAATATTTTTTTTTATATTTACTTTCTTTTGTCTGCCAAACAACCGCAGCAAAGCGAGGCTTTGCAAGCTCATTCATTCCTTTGAAAATAATTTAGAACAGACCTAACAGCTTTTCAAAAGCTCCTAGGTCTAAGAAACCTACGCAAAACCCTACAAAACACAAAAACAGGCGATTGTTGATAAGTTTTTTTGCTAAAGAGGGATAAACTCAAGCAAAAGCACAGCCTTAGCGGAACGGGGACACTACCTACCCTCTATTTCAGATATTCAAAAGTATAACAAACTTTTTCAAAGCCTTTAGTGCAAATTGTTATTTTATTAATTATCCTCTTATCTTTTTTGTTTAAAAATAATTTAAATTTCCTTCTTCGAGGTTCTTCAATACTTTTTATTGTAATAATATCCTGATTAAACCTTCTTTTTTGTGATATTTTAGCATAATATCCCTCTTTACCAGTATCTTTATTATTTTCAATAATTAATATTCCATTCCTTATTGTTTTGTATAAATATTCATACCCATCACTATTTCTATAGCCGATAAGTGAATTATTATCATAATAAAAGCTTTTATTAATATCAGATTGACATTCATAATATGCTAAAATCCTTCTGTTATACGTTTTATTAATTTCAATAAGCCTGCCTTGCTTATCAAACTTATAATAATTCTTGCAAAGGGTATCACCATAAATAATTTCATACCACGAAATAATTGTGTCATTTTCCACAATTTTCACGACACTATCAGATAATACTGGGACTCTTGCTATCTGTTCCCTAGGCTTATTTAAAATTAATGTATCAAAACCTTCATTAATTACTTTGATAGGCAATCCATTATCATCAAAATAAAATTTGCAGTCAACCCATGTTTGATTTGTTGAATATTTACTTTTATTAATAACCTTAGCATAAACTATAACTGTTTTATAACAGCTATCGCTCATCGCCTCTTTATTAAATAACGAATTATTGAAATTAACATTTATCCAATCTTCATAAGGAAGATTATAATTAACAAACTCTAATCGACTCTGAGAAAAAACATTAACAGCTAACAGTAAAAAAAATAAAATGATTTTAAATTTCATATTTATATTTATTTAAAAGTTTTACTTTTAGAATCCACTGTGCGCCGTTTATTTACAAAATTCTTTGATTTCAAAGGAGTTCGCAATCTCGCTTCGCTGGTTTCACCATAAGGCAAGGACGCTATATGCTGCTTATATTTTCTTTCTACCGGCATTGGGTTGTTCGTTTGTGTTTGTAAAAGTAAGAAATTTTCTTAGTTAAAAACTAAGATTTATTTGGTTCGAAGTTACAAACTTCGAACAACGGCTAATACATAGTGCTTTTTTATAAAAAAAGCTTGTTAAAAAACAAGCTTACTATTTTGTGAACAGGGAACCCCCATACTGTGAACTAGGGAGGAATCGAACCCCCAACCTTCTGATCCGTAGTCAGACGCTCTATCCAATTGAGCTACTAGTCCAAATCTGTTGCAAAGATACGCTAAAATTTTATTTATGAAAAAAAAGCCTATTATTTTTATCAATAAATTTTTACGGTCTTAAAAGCAAAGCTTTTACTGCTGTTATGCCATCTGTTTCTATACGAATAAAATACTGTCCTACTGCTAAGCCCTGCAAATCAATAGTAACAGAATTTACAGCATAAAAATTCTCGGTTTTCACCAATTTACCTCCTACATTAAACAAGCTGATGTTTACTAAATCTTTCTTTTCATCTAATTCTACAGTACAATAATCCGAAGCAGGATTAGGATACAGATTAAAATGCAATGCATTTGCTTCTTCAATGGCAACAAAAGGATAAAGTGGATATTCCCAAATTCCTCTTCCATAGGTCGCTGCTCTGATTTTTTTGGCAGCATAATTAATTTCCAATTCTCTTACTTCACAATTTGGTAAACTTTGTCCATGTAAAATCCAAGTACCGTTCATAGTGGTATCAGTATAATAAACTCCGCTCCTTGTTCCAAGGTATAATGCATCATGGTAATTTTTATCAAAAACTATTGCTTTAAATGCAGTATTTGTAAGGTTTCCGCTAATATCGGAAAAATTTTGTCCATTATCTGTTGATTCCATCACAAAATCACCGGGAGTTCCGCTTAAACTAACCCAAAGACGTTGAGGATTTGTTGGATGTACTTCAATGTCAGTAATCGTTGTATTCATTTGCGGAATGCTAAAAGTCCAATTTTGTCCGCCATCAGTAGAATAAAATAAGTTGTGGGAATAACTGGCATAAATATAATTCGTATCGGATGGAGCAACAGCTAAACAACGCAAACTGTATGAGGAAGCTAAATTATGTGAAACTGCGCGCCAATTGAGTCCGCCATCCATAGTTTTATATACTTTCCTGTATCCCGCATATAAGGTATTTGCTGAGGAAGGGTGCATTAAATAGGGTGTTAACCAACCGCCTCCAACAGTATCTGCTCTCACTCCATAAAAATTATCTCCACCATCATCAGAGCGCAATAAACCACCATATTGATAAGTAACATACAAGGTATTTGTATTCGCATGACTTATTAATGCTTCCATCCCATCAGCTCCAAAAAGATGTGTCCAATTTCCATTTTTTAACAGATTACTTCCGTTATCTTGCGCTCCAGCAATAATCATATCTGACTGAATTTCAGAACCTCCCAAAGCATAAAATTGAGTAATTTCCAAACCAGCACTTAAATCGCTAAAATTAGTACCATCCGTAGATTTAAAGATTCCTCCGTCGCTTCCGCAATACAAGGTATTACCAAAAAACTGTAAAAAATGAATATCTGCGTGCGAATAATATTCAGGTGTTAACTCTTCGTAAACCCAATGTGTGGCGATGTTCCAACTAATTCCACCATCAGTGGATTTCCAGATATTTATTCCTCCTACATAAATCTCGTTTTTATTCGTAGGAGAAGCTGCTATAGCCAAATCATACCATCCCTGTCCTTTATCATCCAATCCATCAAAAGCATAACCCAAAATATTCGGAGTAGAAGACATTTGTGTAAATGAATTTCCCGAGTCTGTGGAACGATAAAGCCCACCAAAACGACTGGAAGTATTGGATACTACAAGATACACATAAGAAGGATCAGCAGCAGTAACGGAGATTTCCATCCGAACAGTATCAACCGGAAGTGAAGTTGTATTTGCTGTAAAGCTTAATCCTCCGTTTGCGGATTTGACAAAACGCTTGCCCGAACCATAAATATGGGTGGTATCATTCGGTTTAAATTCCAAATCTTTCACTTCGGTATCGGAATATACTTGACTCCAGGTATTACCGCCGTCGGTTGAACGATGAATTCCATAAGTGGAAGCTGCAAAAACAGTATTAAGATTTTGGGGATTATATAAAATTTTATTGATGTTATAATAATTTTGTCCGAAATTCATTCCTGAAGGATTCCAAGTTGCTCCACCATCTAACGAACGGTAAATACCAATACTTTGCGAATCCCAAGCATCTCTGTCTCCTGTTCCTATTAAAACATCATTAGAATTGGAAGGATTAACAGCAATAGCTGAAACTCCCAGAACAGGAAAATCGTCTGTTGTTGTGTTCCAATGCAATCCAGCATCAACAGACTTCCATATACCGCCAGAAGGAGAGCCAATGTATATTATGTTTGGATTATTTGGGTCAACTTCCACTACATTTATTCTTCCGTTGCCTGGATTATATCCACTAAGTCCATTAGTCCAGCTTTTTATGCCCAAAGGAATCCAATCATAAATAGATTTTGATTGCGATTGCGGATTCTCTTTGATAAAACGCTGTTTTTCATTATAATAATAGTCGGGTGCTCGAAATTCTCCACTTGGGTAAACATGATCTTGCCAAGTATATTCCCAACGTTTAAATTGCTTTATTCCTGTCCCTCTAAGCTTATCAATTCCTACTCCTTCTACATCCGACTCTTCCAAATGCACTAAATAATTAGCAAAAGCAAGCTGAATATCGTAAAAATTATAAGTAATTTTATTGTCAGGAAAATAAGAAGCTTTCATCCAAGGCTGTGCTTTAAGATTGCATAGGTTGAAGATAAAAAAGAGAACGAAAATTGACGAAAGTAGTTTTTTTCTTGTCATAATAAAAAAGGCTTAGATTATTATTTTTTTTTACTTTTACAAAATTATCTGCTTCAATAATCAATATTAAACAGATGTTACAAAAACAAAAATATATATTTTTTTTCATCTTAAGCATTTTATTTCTCTCTTGTCAAAAAGAAAAAACAAAATGGGATGTTGACGTACTTGGTCCTCTAATAAAAACTAGGCTTAATTTAGAAAATATTATTCCAGATTCTATGCTTGGTACTCGTCCTGACAGCTGTGTTTTACTAATTTTGGATAAGGAATTTTTCAGGCTTGAATTTGATTCTATTTTTGAAAAGCCTCAAGCTTTATCATCTTTTACTTTTTCCCTTCCAATTCAATTTAACGTTCCACCCGGTGCTACACTAATAAGCAAAACCGAAACAAATAAATTCGATTTTGGTGATGCAGATATTTCACATTGCATCGTAAACAAAGGAAATATTAAAATTCGTTGCGAAAATCCCATTGATGAAGACATCTTAGTTAATTATGAAATCCCTTCTGCAACTAAAAATGGCAATATCTTTTCCATATCTGTTGTTGTACCGCCTCTTTCCATAGGAAATAACATCTATGAAACAAGTTTTAATATTGATGGCTACAGTCTTGATTTAACAGCAGCTTCAAGCTCCATTAATAAACTGATAACCAAATACACTATCAAAACACTTCCTGACGGAGACACTACCCTTTTTACTCCGACTGACACACTAAAAGTGGATTTGCTGTTTGAAGAATTAGAAATTGCTTTTATCAAAGGTTATTTTGGGAGAACTTCATTAGAAACAGAAAACGATACTGCATCAATAGATATTTTTTCCATTATCCAATCCGGAAGTTTAAATATGGAAGATATCTTTGCTAAGATAATCATTGAAAACGGATTAGGAATTGATGCACAAATGATCTTAAAATCTTTTACTGCAAAAAACACTCAAAGTGGCAATAGTCTTGCCCTCAACAATCCAATTATTGGGAAAAACATCAATGTCAGTAGAGCTGTTTTTAATGGTTTTAACACTTGTAATCCCGTTACTCCAAGCATTTCAGAAATAGATTTAAGCAATTCCAATCTTCTAAACCTCTTGGAACTTTTCCCCGATGAACTTATATACAGCGTAGGCTTTGTCTTTAATCCTATGGGAAATATTTCTGCTGGAAATGATTTTATGCACCACTCCAAAACATTATCTGCAAACTTATATGCTGAAATTCCACTAGCTTTTAAAGCCAATAACTTCGTATTAGCAGACTACACAGATGTTTCAATAAGTGGCGATTCCACCCTAATCGAAAGAGAATGCGAAGGAAATCTCAAGATTTATGCTGATAATATGTTCCCTTTTGATGCTAGCCTACAACTTTATTTATTAAATGAAAATTTGGAAATACAGGATTCTGTATTCTCAGACTATCCTATAATTCAGGCTGCAACAGATTTCAGTGGAACGAAAATTCAAAGTCCTAAGAAAAGTATTATTAAAGTTCCTATTAATCCCGATAAAATTCGTTTACTATACAAAACAAAAAAAGCCTATGTGAAATTAATTTTCCATACTGCTAATAGTAATTTTATCAAAGTTTATCCTGATTATTTTATCGACCTTCAAATTATTGCTGACATAAATCTATTAGTTTACTAATGCGGAAATATCAATTCATAACACTATTTTTCTTAATACTACTAAGCCAAACAGCTTTTTCTCAAATTCCTGATTTTCACAAAAATCAATTTTCGTCTGATAATCTACAATTTAATGCAAATTACGCTATTAGCAGCGATAATCTTAACAATCAGTTTTTGTTGAAGATATTACAAGGCGGATATTTAAGTACAGAAATAAGAACATCTTCTTATAATCAATTAAAAGATGTTAACACTCTTGGTAACAGAAGCGGACATTCCATCTTATATACGCAAAAATTGGATAGTCTGTTTTCTCGTGATAATTTTTATTTTACGGCTGCTTATGGCAAAGAAAGGCTAAGTGAAATCAGTTTCAGCTCTGATCTTTTCCATCTGATTATGTTTGGCAATAAATCAACAGCTGGCGAAATACTCGATATTGCTAATACTAATTTTTTGAATTTCGAACAGCAATACTTCAAAATGGGACTAGCAAAAGAAGTGAAAACCCAAAACTTTACGCATCAGTTCCATTTTATGCTTGGTTTGCATTTAGGAAATCAATATTCTCATATCCAAACCGATAAAAACGCTTTTTTATTAACAGATACCAGCGGAAGTGCTATTGCCTCCAATATTAATCTTTCTTATGCATCCTCTTCTTCTTCCTTTGAAAAATTCCAGATTGCAGCCAAGGGGATTTCTCTTAATTTTTCCTATAATGTAAAATTCAAAAAGCATCAATTTTTCTTTGCTGCGGAGAATATTGGAAAACTATACTGGAACAATAAAACAGAGCATTTTAATAAGGATACCGCTTTAGTTTTTCAAGGATTGGAAATTGATAATATTTTTGAAAGCGATAGTATTTTATTCGATGATATTTTGAAGGATTATGGACTTGAACTAAAGCATAATTCTTTACAGACTTACATCCCCTTTCATCTTCGTTTTGGCTGGGAATATGAATTAAATAATCGAATCAATATTCGATTATTAGTGCAGGATTATATTCATTCTCAATATAAAACACATTTTTGTTTGGAAGCTGATTACAAACTAAATGAAGCCATTTGTCTCACTCCTATTATATCATATGGAGCTTATGCCAATTTCAATTATGGATTGGCTTATTCTCATTTCATAAAAAAATTAGGTTTAAGATTTGAGGCACAGACAAATTATATTGATGGACTTATTTTCGCTGATAAAAAAGCTGCTTTTGGTGGTGAATTAAAAATTGTAAAACACTTTGGACAATGCGATACAAAATAATTATACTATTTTTTACACTAATTCTTATACGTGGAGGACTCAGCGCGCAAACTAGCTTTTACAGAACATACGGTCATAGCGGCTATTTTGAAGGTGTTGATCTTTTCCAGATTCCCAGTGATTCATCCTATTATCTTTTAGGAAATCACAGTGGCTTTTCGGGTGCAAAAAGCATATATCTGCTTAAAACAGACTCGATGGGAATTCCAATTTGGGATGTTTCTATCGGCGATAGCAGAAATTATGAAGCAAAATCCATGTTTCTTAGTAAAGATAGCTTTATTTATATTATTGGAAATGTTTATAATTTTTCTACTTCTTATGATATTTTACTGCTAAAATTAGATTTACAAGCGAATATTATCTGGGAAAAGAATTTTGGAAGCAACGGATGGGATTTTGGTATTGGAATTGACACAATATCTTCCGATAGCATAGTTATTGCGGCTAATACATATAGTTATGGCAATCAAACAGCGAATTTTTTACGCCTAGTAGTTAATGAAAACGGAGACAGTCTTGAGCAAATTCTTTATGAATCTCCTGATGAGCAAAAAATTCACGAAATCAGAAGAACATCAAGGGGTTTTTTGTTTTGTGGCGAAAACGCAGTTGCAGCTAGTAATCCCGATGCTTTAATTTTGCATACAGATATTGCCGGAGACACTTTATTTCATCTGATTTTCGGTGATACTGCCAC
>CAZJZP010000033.1:0-6117 GCA_964550505.1 uncultured Prolixibacteraceae bacterium
GGCTCAGGAAATGACGGCTTAAATAGCGCTTCTGCTCTTAAACACAATTATGCCGATGATATCAGAGGTGAAATAATGATTGATAAAAACAATAATTGCTATATTGCCAGTACAACACATTCATCCAACTTTCCAATTACTCCAAACGCTTTTCAAACCATCAGTGGTGGAGGTCAAGATGGCTGTATTTTTAAATTGGACAACAACCTAACAAATCTGTTATGGTCGAGTTATCTCGGAGGAAGCGGAAGTGATGCAGTTTACAGTATCGTTATTGACGAGCAAGAAGATATTTACGTTTCAGGAGGAACAACTTCTTCCAACTTTCCAACAACAAGCGGAGTGCTTATGCCAAATCCTTTAGGAGGAACTGCTGATGGTTTTGTTACACATATCACACAAAATGGAAATACAATCCTGCAATCATCATATTGGGGAACCTCAACATACGACCAAGCATATTTTGTCGAGTTAGACAAAAATCAAAATGTACATTTATTAGGACAAACTGCTGGACCTGCCAATGATTTAATTTATAATGCCACTTGGAATATGCCCGGAGGCGGACAATTTATCTCCAAACTCAGCCCTCAACTTAACAGTCTTGTCTGGTCAACACGTTTCGGAACAGGAAACGGAATTGATATTTCACCAACCGCTTTTTTAGTTGATCTTTGCAACAATATTTATATCTCTGGTTGGGGAAGTCCTAGCTTAAATGGCTTTGGTGGGACAAACGGCATGCCAATTACTGCAAACGCATTTCAAAGCACAACGGACAACAACGATTATTACTTTATGAGTATTGCCGATGATGCCTCTGCCCTCACCTACGGAAGCTTTTTCGGAGGCTCCAGCGCCGAACATGTGGATGGGGGAACCAGTAGATTTGATAAAATGGGCAGAATTTATCAAGCAGTTTGTGCAGGTTGCGGAGGTTACGACGATTTCCCTACCACGCCCGGAGCTTGGTCAAATACTAATAACAGCAGTAATTGCAATAACGGAGTGATAAAATTCGACTTTAATCTTCCCGTTGTAATTGCTGACTTTGATGCTCCACTAATTTGCTTGCCCGATTCTACTTTCTTTGATAATAATTCCTATACTCCCGGCGGAGGATTAACCACTTTCTACTGGGATTTTGGTGATGGTAATTCGTCCACACAAACAAATCCTATTCACCAATACGGACAATCAGGAATATATCTAGTCACACTTATCGCTGGAGATGCAGGAAGTTGTAATTTGGCTGATACAATTACTAAACATGTTGTTGTTCTTTCTAATTACAGAGATACGCTCCCCGACGAACATATCTGTATCGGTTCCTATACGCATCTGGGTATTTTGCCTTTTGTTGATACCAGCATTACCTATCAATGGACTCCTGCCACAGGATTAAATGCTACAGATATTCCAAATCCTATTGCCAATCCAAATACAACAACTACTTACGAATTGGTAATCTCCAATGGCGTTTGTACTGATACTCTGGTTCAAAAATTAAACGTATATGACATTCAGGTTTTTGCAGGAAACGACACTACTATTTGCAACGACAGTATCACTATTACAGCACATGGTAGCGGAGCAGATACACTTTATTATCATTGGTCGTCCAACCCAAACTTTACTGATACGCTAAATACCAATAAAAATGACCCAAGCGCCAGGGTGTTTAATAACGCTTCCACAACATACTATGTGAGAGCTTATAATGATTATTGTGAAAATTACGATAGCATTGTTGTTAGCTTAACAATTATTGCTAATCCAATTCTACTAATCCCTCCTAGCTGTCATGGCTATTGTGATGGAAAGGCTTGGGTAACTGCTTCCGGAGGTAATCTTCCCTACACTTATCAATGGAGTACGGGCACAAATAGCGACACTATCTTTAATGTTTGTGAAGGATATTATGATGTTACTATTACTGACGCCATTGGTTGTTTTGGTTATCAAACGGTATATATGAATCAGCCTAGTCCGATTTATTCTTCCGTAGTTACTACTGATATTCCCTGCGATAGCGCATGTATTGGAACGGCCACTGTTGGAGCTGGAGGCAGCAATCCTCCTTACAACTATCTTTGGAGTAACGGACAAACGACAAATCCTGCATCATCTCTTTGCGAAGGAACATACACCGTTACCATTAGTGATACCAAAGGCTGTGAAAAATTGGATACCGCAGAAATAATTATGAACTATGTTTTCCAAGGAGTGCAGGTTTGGCAGGATGACGACACTATTTATCAAGGACAAAAAACATATATTCACGCCACAAGTATTACCAATTGTTCCTACAGCTGGGAACCTACAACTGGATTAGATAATCCTTATGCGCCATCAACAGGAGCAAGTCCAAATACAACGACCACGTACATTTTAACAATTATTGACCCTTATGGTTGTGTGTATAAAGATACTTTGATTATTTATGTGAAAGATGTTTTCTGCGAAGACCCCTATATTTATGTTCCTAATGCCTTCTCCCCTGATGGAGACGGAATAAATGATATTTTATATGTGAGAACTCCTTTTGCCGAACAACTTTATTTTGCTATTTTTAACCGCTGGGGAGAAGTAATTTTTGAAACAACAGATATTGAAGTTGGTTGGGACGGAACATACAAAGGAAAAAAGCTTGACCCTGGTGTTTTTGTTTATTATTTAGAAGTTGGTTGTTATAACAAAGAACAATTTAAGAAAAAGGGCAACGTTACGTTAATACGTTGATGTTTTATTGAAAACAAAGAAAAAAATATATACTACAAGCATTTTTATATTGCTGTTTCTTGCTTTTTTTTCGCAAGCAATTTACAGTCAGGATATTCATTTTTCTCAATTTAATTTCTCTCCATTAAATCTTAATCCAGCCAAAACAGCCTATTTTGAAGGACAACACCGTTTTGCTGCAAATCATAAAAACCAGTGGATGTCAGTTACTATTCCATATATGACTTTCAGTGCTTCCTGGGATGCCGGTATTATTAAAAGGAAACAAAAAAACGATATTCTTGGACTAGGCGTTCTGGCAGTTAAAGACCAAGCAGGCGATTCCAAATTTGGTACAACACAAATCAATATTTCTTTGTCCTACATTAAAGCCCTTGACAATAGAAATAAACATATTCTTTCTTACGGAATAATGGGCGGACTCAGTCAACGAAGTATTGATTACTCAGCCTTGTATTTCGACAGTCAATTTAATGGATTATATTATGACGCAGACCTTCCGCATAATGAGAATTTTGGAAAAACATCCTTTTTGTATTATGATATTTCAACGGGATTAGAATACAATTATGTACAAAATGAATACTCTGAATTCTGTCTTGGCGCTAGTTTATGGCATCTCAACAGAGCAAAGCAATCCTTAAATGAAGATAATAGCGTTACTATGGATCCGAAATTACTCGTTTATGGTAATTTCTCTTATTTACACAATATCAAACATTATATCAAGCCTGCCTTTTACTTTGCACGACAAGGTCCGCACACGGAATTTCTTCTTGGCGGACATTATCAACTTATCTTAAACCACAGCAAAATCAATTATAATAGTTTCAATGCCGGCTTATTTTACCGTAATAAAGACGCAGCAATTCTAATGGCAGGAGTTGATTATCAATCCTTTAAAATCAATTTCAGCTATGATGTAAATCTGTCAAAACTCCGTCCCGCTAGTCAATTTCGCGGAGGTTATGAGTTTTCACTTATTTATATTATCCAAAAACAAAAGCCTTCTATTCATAAAGAAATTCCCTGTCCGATATTCTGATGAAAAAAATGCTGCTACATATCGCCCTGCTATTTCTTTTCGTCGGAAATCTAAATGCTCAAAGCAAAAAAGACTTTGTTGATTTGGGCGATAATGCTTTTTTTAACGCAGAATACTATACGGCTTCTTACTACTATGAACAAGCCTTGGAAATGGATTCTACCGACATTTCTTTGATAGAAAAAAATGCTAAAGCACATTATTTTTTCCACAACTACAGAGCCGCCGCAAAATGGTATCAATACCTTGTAGATATTAATCAAGCTGAAGAAATTTCAGCACAAGCGTTTTTCTATTTAGGAGAATCTTTACGTTGTTTGGAAGAGTACGAAAAGGCTAAAAAAGCTTTTGAATCATGTATTTCAGCAACAAAAAAACCCGACTTGCTCGAAACAGCAAAACAAAGAAGCATCAGTTGCGATTTTGCCATAAAACACCTTAACGACTCAACAAATGCAGTAATATCTCAACTTCCTTCCAAAATCAATTCTGCATATTCTGAAAATAATCCGAATCCGCTAAGTGATTCTGCGCTTGTATTCTCCTCCCTCCGACCTTTAGGAGAATTTAATCCACATTCTATATTAGAAACCGCCAGTTTTTCCCGATTGTATATTTCAAAAATGGGTGGTTCTGGTTGGGGAACACCGAAAAATTTCTCCGACCAAATAATTTCGCAAGACGCACATATTGCCAATGCGACTTTCAGTAATGATTACAAAAAAATATTTTTCACCCTGTGTGATGGAGGAAATTTGGAATGTCAAATTTATTATTCAGAATTCGAGAACGGAAAATGGAGCAAAGCAAAAGCCTTGCCCAAAGAAATTAATATTAGCGGATATACAAATACGCAACCACACTATTACCAAGGCGAAGAATTTGATATACTGTATTTCGTCTCAGATCGTCCCGGTGGTTTCGGAAAACTGGATATTTGGTATAGTATTTTTAAGGATAAGAAATTCTACGCTCCAACAAATGTTGGTAGTAACATCAATACTCCTGGAAACGAAATAACGCCTTTCTATTCCTCCAAACAAGGACTTTTGTTCTTCAGCTCCGATTGGCATGCCGGTTTTGGAGGCTACGATATTTTTAAATCAAAAGGTAAACTAAACCAATGGACTAAAGTGGAAAACCTGATGCCTCCCATTAACTCTTCCTGCCACGATTTTAATTACATCACTAATCCTTTTGATACAAACGCTTACATCGCTTCCAATCGTCCTGGCTCTTATTATCTGAAAGGCGAAAGTTGTTGCTATGATATTTATAATGTCGAATACAAGGAAGAAGAAGTGATTTATGTTTATACTCCCGAGGATACAGTAAAAGAAGACAGTATCGTGCGCAGTATCAAAGATTTATTGCCTATCAGCATTTATTTTCATAATGACGAGCCAAATCCAAGAACAACGCTGACCAAAACAGATAAAAACTATTCCACTACTTACTACGAATATATTGCAATGATTGATAAGTATAAGGAGGAGTTTTCCAAATCAATGACTGGATTAGAAAAGATGAAAGCAGAAAAGGATGTTGAAGATTTCTTTAATTTTTATGTAAAAACAGGCTATTATAATTTAGAACTCTTTGCCTCCTACCTCTTAGCCGATTTAGAAAGAGGACGCAATGTAGAACTCAATGTGAAAGGCTTTTGTAGTCCTTTAAATACAACTGCCTACAATATCAATCTCGCCAAGCGAAGAATTTCCAGTCTTATTGTGTATTTAGAAGAATACCAAGGCGGTGTTTTTCTTCCCTATTTGAGAGGAAAAGCTGAAAACGGAGCAAAACTTATCATTTACAAAGACCCGATTGGAAAATCTATGTCCAATCCCTTTGTAAGTGATGACCCGAATGATGCTAGAAACTCCATCTACAGTCGTGAAGCTGCCTACGAAAGAAAAGTGCAAATAATTATGTATCAGTCTGCCGTGGAAACTTCTTCCATCCATTTTGAGAAAACGGAATTTGATTTAGGAACTGTTTCTAAAAACAGTAAAATGGAGCTGGAAATCCCGTTTTCCAATAAAGGCAAAGCAGCACTGCAAATTTCATCCGTTGAAGTACAAAACCCTTCCACAAGCTATGATTTGGACAAAAAAGTACTGAATAAAGACGAAACAGCATACTTAAATCTTCGCTTGGAAACTGGAAATATTAGCGGTTACCACCAAGAAGTAATATCCATTTTCTCCAGCGATAGCAGTATAAAAAGCAATATTATCATTTCTTATTATGTGGAGGATTAATTGTATTATTATCGCTTTCGTTATCCTTGCTTGCGAAAATAAAAACAGCAAAACAGCCATTAGCATGCG
>CAZJZP010000033.1:6217-13686 GCA_964550505.1 uncultured Prolixibacteraceae bacterium
CTTTCGTTATCCTTGCTTGCGAAAATAAAAACAGCAAAACAGCCATTAGCATGCGAAATAAAAAAAACACAGAGCCAAAAACATTAGCAGCACAACCAAAAATGCAAATTTCCACTCTAGAATGGCAAATTATTAATAAAGGCTTGATAAATATTGCCGAAAAAAGCAGCAAAATTATAGTGGAGATTAAATATGCCACTATAGATAATTTTTTAAATAAAGATGTGTATGGCAATTTTGACAAATGCTATTTGGAGAAAAATACTGCGGAAAAACTGCTTAAAGCCCAGCAATATCTGGAAGAAATTCATCCTGATTATCGACTTATGGTGTATGATTGTGCACGACCACGTTCTGCCCAACAATTGATGTGGGATTCCATAAAATGTCATCCTGCAGAAAAAACAAAATACTTGTCCAATCCTCTTAATGGCAGCATCCACAATTACGGCTGTGCGGTAGATGTTAGTATTGCTGATGAAATGGGAAATCCCTTAGATATGGGGTGTAGTTTTGATTTTTTCGGACCCATTGCCTATCCAAGTATGGAATGGCATTATTTGCAAACGGGAGAACTTTCGCAATTAGCTTATGATAACCGACAACTCTTGCGAACTATCATGCGCAAAGCAGGGTTTTTCCCCATACAAACAGAATGGTGGCATTTCAATGCCTGCACACGCGATTACGCAAGAGAGCATTATCCGATTATTGAATAAGCGATTTTGAGAAAAAATTGCGTGGATTGCTTATTATAATTATTTGTCAAGGCTTATCCAAAACACTAATTGGATGAAGGATTTGGAGTTGGGTTTTTCCCTTGGTGTTAAGATTTCAGGGCTAAAGCCCCTTCAATTTTTGTGTTTCCTCTAGTTTACGAAGACTTCAGGGCTACGCCCCTCAGCTATAGCAAACTTATACAATGCCTTAAATAATAGCTTGGTGATGAATCTGTGTTTTTTCAGTTGCAAGCAAGCAAATGCAATGCCTCGAAAAAAATTATTTGTGAATCGAGTTCGCAAAAGTCTTATCATAACTCAAAAATGGCGTTTCAATTCAATAATGCAAGGCTTGGGAAAAGCAAATTATAGATTTCTAGGGGCGGAGGCCTGAGGTCTTTTCTAATCCTGCATTCCAAGGAATTTTTAATTTCTGTAATTAGCTAGTATTATTTAAAAAAAAAATAGCTTTTGTCAAGGTTTCTCCAAAACACTAATTGGATAAAGCGTATAGAGTTGAGTTTTTCCTTGGTGTTAAGATTTCAGGGCTAAAGCCCCTTCATTTTTTGTGTTTCCTCTAGTTTACGAAGACTTCAGGGCTACGCCCCTCAGCTATAGCAAACTTATACAATGCCTTAAATAATAGCTTGGTGATGAATCTGTGTTTTTTCAGTTGCAAGCAAGCAAATGCAATGCCTCGAAAAAAATTATTTATGAATGGAGTTCGTAAAAGTTTTATCATAACTCAAAAATGGCGTTTCAATACAATAATAAAAGGCTTGGGAAAAGCCAATTATAGATTTTCAGGGGCGTAGCCCTGAGGTCTTCGTTGAAAAATCCAATATCAAGAAAACTAAGGGGCGGAGCCCTGATATCTATTCTAAACTTGTCATTTTAAAGTTTACAGCTTTGTTAATGGAATTATCCATTTATTTCGTAATTTTTATTCTTTTCCTCCCCCTTTTTTTGAGTATCAAAAAAATATCCCTAAGTTTGTGCTGTCATGGAAGCTAGTATAAAAAGGCAACGGGAAATATTATTGCAAAAGCTCGATGAGTTGGGCATTTGCTACGAGATTTATGAACACCCTCCTGCTCCTACCATTGAAATTGCACAAAAACACTGGAAATTTATCGAAGCAACGCATTGCAAAAATATTTTCTTTCGCAACCATAAAGGAAACCAACACTATCTAGTCATATTGGAATCCACTAAAAACTTGAATATCCGTCAATTGGAACTCAAACTCCACCAAGGAAAACTCAGCTTCGCCTCCGAAAAACGACTTAAAAAATACTTGGGAGTGAAGCCCGGTTCCGTAACTCCCTTAGGCTTAATAAATGACACAACAAATCATTGTAAGATTTTCATGGATGAAGATTTACAAAAAGCGAACAAACTTAGCTTTCATCCCCTAGAAAATACAGCTTCTTTAATTCTTTCTTTTGCTGATTTTATGAAATTTATTAATTTTACTGCAAATAAATATGAGTTTATTCCAATAAAAGAAGATTTAAACAACAATAAATAAACAAGTCTTATGAAAAAAACCTTTAGTATTATCGCTCTTTGTTGCATCGCTGTATTTAGTCATGCACAAATCACTTCCACCCAAGACGGAAACTGGTTAGATCCACAAACCTGGGGCGGAATAATCGTGCCAACACCAGGAACGGAAGTAATTATCAACCACAATGTTACCCTAAACTTGGATTACGCATATAGCAGTGGCGGAATAACCATAAACAGCAGCGGATCGCTAACACAAGACGCTACTCCAAGAGCATTAGCCTTAAGCGGTGGTTATCTCATTATTCATGGCAGTATGGAAATTAACACTATTGCCCTATATACCGGGAAAATTACTAATAACAATAATCTGACCGTTAATCAATACCTTTTTCTAACAGACAGTTTAATTAATAACGGAAGCATCCAAGGAGTGGACAGTACTTATGCAAATGCCTATCTGGAATTTAAAACAGCTTCATCCTTCACTTCTGATGCTTTTTGGAACGACAGCATCTTAGTTAATCATGGGACAATACAGACAATAAACTTTTTAAATAGCGGCGATTTTCTCAATCACCATAAAGTCATTGCTACAAATCATGCGAATACACTTACGGAAGATAATTACGGAGAAATCTACACCACTGATATCTCAAATGCGGGTATATTTAATAACGACGGTCAGATTTTTGCTTCCAACAGTTTTTCAAACTTTGAGATTTTCAATAATAGCAGTGGTGCTTGGTTGGAAATGGACAATAATTTCTTAAACGCTGATTCCATCGGTCTTAATGCTAGCTTTTTAAATAACGGAGTTGTTATCACTGGCAATAATTGGAGTAATAACGACACTATATACGGAACAACAGGCGAATTCTATGTGCAAAACCTCAGCTCCAATTTCGGATATATGGAAGGAACTTTCGATTTTTGCGATGCCACACCTCCTGCTTCAGCTCCTTATATTGATTTAAACACCGGTTATTTCGATGCTAATATCACTTTTGATTGCGTACATCAAGGTATTGAAACAGAAGAAAGTAATATTCTCAGCATTTACCCAAATCCAGCTAGCGATTATATTGTAGTTTCCGGGATGGATAAAAACGGAGAAATAATTATACTGAATATTGCAGGACAAAAAATAATGCATCAAGCATTCAGCGGTGAGAAAAAGGACATCCGCCTTAATATAAAAGCTCTTGCATCAGGAATATATTTATTACAATATAAAACAGCTTCACAAACACAAACAGTGAAATTTGTTAAGTAATGTAAAACTAAAAGCAGCCCATGAAAAGAAAAAAGCAAATTTGCCAATAATCAATGGCTGCAAATGAATTGGTTCTACCAACAAACACCATACTGGGATGAGCGAATTAATCGTTATCCTATTGGGAAAATTTTTCTGGAATTGAATAAATAAAAAAAAATAACATATCTTTGGGGATTATTAGCAATTAACTCAAGCTTTATCAATAATGGTTGTTGAGATACTTTTATACTTAATATTAAATATAGCTGGTGTTTGCTTATTAATCTTTTTTGCTATTGAGATATACGAAAAATATATTAGTAGCAATAGCTTTAGCGGAGATAAAAAAAAGATACATCAAACTATTAGCATTCTTTCTCTTATTATTGTTCTGCCCTTTATTATTGTTAAAATTTACACGTATCAGCCAGATCTTTCTAGCAGAACAAAAAGAATAGCTCATTATACAAAATACAAAGATTATCTTGCTTTAAATCAAGAATATAGAAATCAACTCTATTATCATTCCAATAATCCAAAATACCACTACAATTATGTAAACAGCCTTAATCTGTATATCAATGAATTAAAATACCAATCTATTGATGCTTCAGTTTTTAGTGAAATGTATGAAATACAGGCTGTTGAAGAATACTATTTTGATTTTATTTCATCTAGAAATCCTAAAAAAAAGAATATTGGTTCCCTATTTTTAGCCATTCATTATTTACATTTTGATAGAAATGAAGAAGCAAAATCTTTACTAGATAGTGTTGACAAAGCATACCGTAATTGGAATTATTATCATTATGCATTAGGAAAATACCTTCGACAAAACAGAGATTATGCTGATTTTGAAGAAGCTGAAAATCATTTTAAAACTGTTATTAGTAGCGATGTTTTCATCAAAGAAGCCTATGATGAACTTGCAATCCTTTATTTTTATTTCAGAGAAAATGATAAACTCCGGAATTTTGTCAAGGACGAAAGGCATGCAGAACATATTGACAGTTTTTTTCATCGGATAGTTAATTTCAGGGATGTAAACATTTTTGCTTATTTTAAAACTATCTTGCAGTATAGATGGGGTAATACTTCCTTTCTTGGCATTGTTTCCAGTTTGCTTATCCTTTTATTGTGGTTATTTTATCTCCGAAAACTCAATATTTACCACCAAGCTGATTGGAAACACAGCATATTAACAATTGGACTAAGTATGCTCTGTATTTATCTGGTTTATCCTATTCACGATATACTACAAGATGTTTTTGAATACTATACGCCCGAAAGCAAACTTAATGTGTTTTTTTACGATGTAATTACTATTGGTCTTGTTGAAGAATTTGTAAAAACCATTCCTGTTTTAATCATTTTATTTTTTACCAAAGCAATAAAAGAACCATACGATTATATCTACTACTTTTGCTTATCAGCTTTGGGTTTTGCTTTTATAGAAAACACCTCTTATATTCAAGAAAGTTCGCTCTATAATATTGGAGCCAGAGCCTTTTTTTCAACTGTTGCCCACATGTTTTTTTCTGCCACAGTAGGATATGGATTAATGATTTCCAAATTTAAAAAACTTGGCGGAACAGTCTTTTTTATTCTACTTTTTCTCTTTTTAGCCGCTCTTTTTCATGGATTTTTTGATTATTGGCTCTTACACTATTGGAATATTGATAAAACATGGATTACCGTTGTTTTCTTTATTATTTGCGTGCATTTCTTACATATATACATCAATAACGCTATGAATATCAGCACTAATTATCGCTCAGATATTATTATTGATAATCTAGATTTACGCTTATATCTAGTGCTGGTTTTAAGTGGAATTTTTATGTGGTCTTTTCTTGCTAATACTATGACAAGAGGTGCAAATTATGGTTTTATACTATTATTTCAAAGCGCCTTTCTTTACTTCTACTTTATTCTATTTTTCACCTTTTCTTTTAGTCGTTTTGTAATTGTCAGGGGATATATGCGACCACTCTTTATTCCTCTTACATTATTGATTCCTTATAAAGTTAAAAAGCCTGAAGATTTATCTGGAAATCTGCTTTTCCTTGAAGCATATAAATTCACTCCTAAATCTCAATTTTTATACGAAAAATTTCCTATGGAAGTTCAAACAGAGAGGCGAATAGTAGTCGATAACAGTCTTCAGTCCTATCTTGTTAGTTTTGATAATCCGTTGAATGTAGCAGGTTTTTCAAGTAATAATCTTATTCTTATACCCAAGTCATACACCAAAACATTAGCTAATAAAGGAAGAATATTTGTCAGCATACTACTAATTCCAACTGATTTCGACTTAGACAAAGCCATGATTAGCTCAAAAGAACTTCAATATATTGGCTGGGGAAAATCTAAACGTATCGCTAATAACAATAATCAAAGCTAAGAGAAATTACTTAGTCAATATTTACCACTCTTGTTTTGGAGAACTTATCGTGCCAACCACAATCTTCCGCGCCTAAAAAGGATAAGGCTTCAAAAGGAATAAAGCGACACAAACTCCTAATTAATACGGTTTTAAAATCAGGTTTATTTCCATTTTCATCCACAAGCTTTGTTCTGGTATAAAACTTCCCCACTGTTTTTCCTGTGGTAACTTCCAAAGACACATAAAAAAGCATAGCAACAAAAAAACCAAAAATGATGGACGATAAACTTATTTCATTAATTATTTCAGCCATACTGTTTACAGAAAGAACGATAAAAACTGGAGCAAAAATAAAAGCTAAAATGATGCTCAAAATATACAAAGCCACCCTGTCAACTAAAAAGTTTATTAATCGTTTGATTTTGGAAGCGGAAGCTGGCAAATCTTGTTTTGGGAGTTCTGTTTTTGCAAGTTTCACTTCCATTTCTTCGCCATCGTAATGCTGGCATGCGTCTGTGAAATCGGCAAGATCATTTGTTAAAGCACAAATAATTCCTTTTTGAATATCAAATTTCTTATGCTTACATTTTTTACAATATACCAGTTGTGCTTTTCTATCCATTATCGATTGCTCTTGCTACAAAAATAGATATATATTCTTAATTTTCAAGGAAAATTTATTGTTTTATAAATTTCTTGGTAGAAAATATACAGTTAAGGTAAAAACAAGTAAAAAAGCAAAAAAATCACAGCAGCTGTAAAAGTCCAACAATCAAGGAATACAACAAATAAAAAGCAAGTACAAAAGCCAAAATAAAAGGATAAGAGAATGATGTTCCAAAATAAATCGCCAATACAGCTATTATTACGATAAAAAGGAAAATATAACGCGCTGCATTTTCTTTCCATTTAAGACTTTTCATCTTTAAAGAAAGCATTGGGACAGGAATATTCATCAATAAACTAATTAAAGCCACGTAAATTAAAATATTCCTGATATTAGCAATTTGCTGAAAAAACAAGGTACACGGACACAACTCCATCATCATCAAAGGTAAACTGGCTATAAACAAGGCATTTGCAGGTGTTGGCAAGCCCAAAAATCCATTTTGTTGCTTAGTGTCAATATTAAATCTTGCCAAACGTAAGGCAGAAAAAACAAGCATTACAAAAATAAAAAAAGGTAAAATATTCTCATTATGGTATATCCATTCTCCTCCAGAACGATCAAAGCTGCTTATATCAAACAGAATTGCAGCAGGTGCTAGTCCAAAAGAAATTAAATCTGCCAAAGAGTCAAATTGCTTTCCTAACTCCGTTTGCGCCTTTAACAATCTTGCAAAAAAGCCATCAAAAAAATCAAGAACAGCGGCAATAATAATTAAGTTAGCTGCAATAGGACTGTAGCCTGTAAAAGCATAGTATGTCGCCATAGCGCCCAAAAACAAATTGGTGGCTGTTAGCATATTTGGAAAAAATACCGCAAGACTTCTAGTGATTTTTTTCATTTTTTCTGTTCTTTTTGTCGCGCTAAAGGCTTTTCTTTCGTCAAAGGTAATGATTTTGAATAAATACAATTTATTAAAACGGATTTTTT
>CAZJZP010000034.1:0-13681 GCA_964550505.1 uncultured Prolixibacteraceae bacterium
TGCTATCATTTATACTCCACATCCAAAATCGTAAAAAGTCGTTTTCCTTGTTCTAATGCTAAGACAGCTTGTTCGCCTTTCTTTTTGTTAATTAATGCTTTTGCCAAAGGGGAGATAAAGGAGATTTTTCCTTTAGAAATATTAGCTTCATCTACTCCCACAATGCGAAAAATCTGTTCTTTTTTAGTTGCTTCGATTCGTAATTTTACCAAAGCTCCAAAACGGACTTCATTAGTATCATTTTCAAGCTGATCGCTTTCCATTATTTGGGCACTGAGGATACGTTCGTTTAGCAACTGCAATTTAGCATTGATATGGTTTACGGCAATGCGTTTTTCTTTTTCGTTGATAGTATCTAAAGTCTTCTTTTCGTTGAGCAATTCTTGTTTTTCGTCCAATAATGCTTGCATTCCCTCTTGTGTAACATAATTCGGAACTCCATCTGGTAAAAATGCTCTCGGTGGTACCAAAGGAATATCTTCCTGATCGTCTTCTTTAACAAAACCTCTGCTCATAAGTGATTGTTATATTGTTAGTTAATCAAATTAGTATCGTAACCACTTCCAAAGTTCTTTATACGTTGGTTTTTTCCCGTACATTAAAATTCCGGTTCTGTAGATTTTTGCAGCAAACCAAGTAGAAGCAATAAATCCGATAATCAATAAAGAACAAGAGATAATAACATCAATCATAGGTGGATTAAAAGGAATTCTAATCATCATTACAATGGGCGATGTAAAAGGAATAATTGACATCCAATAGGCAACAGGACCATCGGGATTATTAATAATAAATTGTGCCATAATAATAGACAATATCAGCGGTACCGTTATTGGGAGGACAAATTGTTGAGTGTCAGCCTCATTATCCACGGCAGAACCAACAGCTGCGAAAAGGGATGCATATAATAAATAGCCCCCAATAAAGAAAAACAAGAACATTAAAATAATGGTTCTGAAATTAATAGAAGCAATAGCTTCTTTTAATTGAAATGTTTTATCTTGATTTTGCTCATTAGCAGCATTAATTTGTGCTATCTCGTCAGGACTTATTCCTTTATTTTGCAGTAAAACAGTTTCTTGTTTTTGATTAAAAACGCCTGGGTTGGATAGCTGAAAACCAATGATAATAAAGGATGTAAGCAGTACCCATAGCATAAATTGGGTGAGTCCAACCAAGGCAACGCCAAGAATTTTCCCCATCATTAATTGGAAAGGCTTGACGGAAGAAATAATGACTTCTACAATACGGCTAGTTTTTTCTTCAATGACACCCCGCATAACCTGAGAGCCGAACATACAGATGAAAAAATAAATCAAAATTCCCAAGAGCAAACCCAAAACAGTAGTTACCTCAGAGTAGGTTCGCTTTTCTTGTTCTTCTTGTCCTAAAGTGAAGGTTTGAATATTGACATTTGTTTTGATAGATTCCAGTACTTCTAAATCAATACCCGACATGGCAAGCTTTTGGCTTTCTAATTCTTTCTTAATCGTACTCTCAATATAGGTTTTGATATTAATACTAACATTTTTTTTGCCGATAATACGAATAGTATTAGGAGTACTGATTGCACCTTGTGGAATAAATAATATAGCGGTATATTTTCCTTCTCTTAGTTCTTCTTTGGCAGTATTGATATCAGTGTTGAGCTTTTCAAAGGCAATATTATTATCGCTTTTGAAACTCTGATAGAAGAATTCAGTTTCATCAATTACGCCAATAAGGCTTTGCTTATCACTAACTTGGGATAAGTATATTGGAATAATCATAATGGAAGCCAAGAGAATAGGACCTAAAATAGTCATTACAATAAAGGATTTTTTTCTGACCCTTGTTAAATATTCTCGTTTTAATATGGTGGTGATTTTGCTCATATCGTTTTTATAAAAGGTATTGAAATTTCTTATTTAGCTGCGTTTAAATCTGGATTAGCTCCGTTAACTTTTTGAATAAAAATATCATTCATACTTGGAATAATTTCATGAAAAGATGTTATTTCCACATTTTTAGTAATAAGTTGCTTTAATAACTCTGTTGAAGTGATATTTTGTGGCAAACGAATATTCACTTTAGTGATATTGTTAGCGTATTCTTTATGGAGTACTTGGAAGTTTTCAGGTAAAAAACTGGAAGGATGAACTTCTCCTTTAATATTAAGTTCCCAAGTATTTGTACTATGTTCCCTTTTAATATCACTCATTTTACCGTCAAGGATTTTGCGTGATTTGTTAATTAGGGCAATACTGTCGCAAATTTCTTCTACCGATTCCATATTGTGGGTGGAGAAGATAATAGTAGCTCCTTCTTCGCGGAGTTTGAGAATTTCCTCTTTTAAAAGCTTAGTGTTTATCGGGTCGAAACCACTAAAAGGTTCATCGAAAATCAGCAATTTTGGTTTGTGGAGCACAGTGCAAATAAACTGGATTTTTTGCTGCATACCTTTAGAAAGTTCATCTACTTTTTTATTCCACCAGGCATCGATATCGAATTTTTCAAACCACCAATGAAGTAGTGTTTTAGCTTCTTTTTTAGGTATTCCTTTCAGCTGTGCAAGATAAATAGCTTGTTCTCCGACTTTCATTTTTTTATACAGACCTCTTTCTTCGGGCAAATATCCGATAAGTTTGGTATGGTGGTTTTGTAGCTTTTCTCCATTAATAAAAAGCTTGCCTTCATCGGGACCTGTAATTTGATTGATTAACCTAATCAGCGTTGTTTTTCCTGCTCCGTTAGGACCAAGAAGTCCAAAGATACTTTGTTCTTTAACTTCGATACTGACATCGTCCAAAGCCTTATGCGCTGCATAATTTTTGGTAATATTGTGTGCTTCAAATAAATTCATAAGTGCAAATTAACTGAAAAATTCTTTCATTCTATGATAAAAACTCTTTTCTTTTTTATCTGGTTTAGGGACAAAATTCTCTGATTTTTGCATTTTTTCGACCATTATTTTTTCTTCTTTTGATAATTGCTGGGGTGTCCAAAGGTTGATATAGATTAATAAATCTCCATTTCTGGAGTCGTGAACACCTGGTAAACCTTTGCCTTTAAGTCGAAATATTTTTCCTGCTTGCGTTCCTGCTGGAACTTTAATTTTAGCTTTACCGCTAATGGTTGGAATTTCAATGCTGGCTCCCAGTATAGCTTCAGGAATGGATAAATAATGTTCGTATTGCAGGTTTTTACCGTCTCTTTGCAGTTCAGGATGAGGGATTTCTTCAAAAAAGACGATTAAATCTCCAGTGATTCCGCCACGGGCAGCAGCATTCCCTTTTCCAGTGAGGCTCATTTGCATTCCTTCTTCTACGCCCGCAGGGATTTTGATGCTGATAAGTTCTTCACCCTTAACAATACCGTCGCCGTTGCAAGCTGAACATTTTTGCGTAATGCTTTTTCCTTCACCACCACAACTGGGGCAAACGGAAGCTGTTTGCATTTGACCTAAAATGGTGTTGCTGATGCGGGTAACTCTTCCAGAACCTCCACAAGTGCTGCATGTTTGATAAGCACTGCCATCTTTAGCTCCAGTGCCATGACATTGCTCACAACGGATATATTTATTTACTTTTATCTTTTTCTCAACACCTTTAGCAATTTCTTCGAGGCTGAGTTTTACACGTATTCGCAAATCACTGCCTTTATTCCTTCGTCTTGTAGTTCGGGAAGAACCACCAAATCCACTGAAACCACCAAATCCAAAAGCATCGCCAAAAATATCGCCAAACTGACTGAAGATATCTTCCATATTCATACTAAATCCACCACCAGAAGCTCCTTCAAAAGCGGAATGACCATATTGATCATAGCGGCTTTTCTTTTCAGGATCGCGGAGAATTTCGTAAGCTTCTGCAGCTTCTTTAAATTTGTCTTCTGCCTCTTTATCGTCTGGGTTTTTATCGGGATGATATTGTAAGGCTTTTTTTCTATATGCTTTTTTTATTTCATCAGCAGTAGCATTCTTCGACACCCCTAATACTTCGTAATAATCTCTTTTAGCCATAAATTTTGTTTTTTATTAATTCCCAACAACCACTTTAGCAAAGCGTATTAGTTTGTCATTAACATAATAGCCTTTTTCTACAACATCAATTATTTTTCCTTTTAAGTCATCTTTTGGAGCAGGACTTTGGGCTATTGCTTCGTGAAGATCAGGATTGAAAGCTTCACCCATACATTCCATTTCTTTTAGTCCGTTTTGAGCAAGGATTCTTGTCAATTTATTGTAAATCAAGGTTATTCCCTCGTCAGCATTTTCTGCTTCACCCTCTTCTTTTTCTTTTTGATTTAGCATCGCTCTTTCGAAATCATCAATTACGGGTAAAATTGCAGCAATAATGTCAGCAGAAGCATTTTTTAATAAATCCAAACGCTCTTTTGAGGTTCTTTTACGATAATTGTCAAATTCAGAAAATAATCGGAGAAATTTGTCTTCTTTTTCCTGAAGATTGTTTTCTAGTTCATTGATTCGCTCTTTCAATTTATCATCTTTATTTTTTTTCTTTTTACTGCTTTTTTTCTCTTTTTTATTGTCTTTCTCATCACTATCATTGCTTTGTTTTTCTTCTTCTATTGAATCATTGATAGTTTCTTCTTCTGTTGTTATCTTTTCTTTCTTCATAATTTTATAATAATTTTTGTTAGCATTCGCTTAGCAATTATTTTGCCAATTATAAAAACACGACAAAGTGGCAGCATTAATTACTAAAGTGCAAAGATAGTTTTAATATTAGGCTTTAGAAAAATATTTTTTGAAAAAAAACACAAAATATTTGCATATTTGAATCTCAATTTATTATATTTGCAATGTTAGAGTTATATAATATATCATATAAACTCTGCAATTTCTTTTCATGGTTTTGGTTTATGTTTAAAAAGCTCCCGTCCGGGAGCTTTTTTATTGAGTACTAAAAGATATTGTTTTCGATTATTTAACTAGCTTATGCTAAGTTTGGATTCTTTTAGAAAAGAAGTTTACCTATTTGGATACTTTCGTAAATCTTAAGGATTTCTTCTTTCGATAAAGTCGGCATAGCGTGAATTGTCAATAAAGCATTTAGATCGGAATTGCTAATACACAAGATACAATAACCGCCTTCTTCGTAATTAATATACATCATGGAAAAACCATCCATAAAAAAACTTTCATCACTTAGGGCAGCGTAAAGTTCATATTCTTCCATACTTTGAATGCCGATGGAAATTCTGGCATTTTCGTTAGCAAAGTCAACAGAATAGCTGATACTTTCTCCGTTTTCGTAGTCTCCATTTTCATAAAAACTTTCTATTTCCATGTTTTCAATAGCGATTTCATTTGCCCATGTAACGAATTTGTCAAAACTGATGTTTTGCTCAAATCCTTGTGCGGAAATTTGGCTTATGCCGATAATACTTAGTAAAATAATAAGGCTTAGTTTTTTCATTTCTTAGGACTTTTTAATTTTAATGTAAAGATACAAT
Source organism: uncultured Prolixibacteraceae bacterium (assembly GCA_964550505.1). Classification (GTDB taxonomy): domain Bacteria; phylum Bacteroidota; class Bacteroidia; order Bacteroidales; family CAZJZP01; genus CAZJZP01. Next base: position 5,458 of record CAZJZP010000034.1, read on the forward strand.
GAAATTTTGAAATAGAGAAAAAAATAATAATAGAAAATGAAAAAATATTCATAAAAAAAAACTGAAGTTTTTCTACCTTTGCGCTGTGATAAAAAACACACATAGAAATCCAAGGCTTGAATTAGGGGAAAAGCACACCTTTCGTTTGCACATCATGTATTCCATTATTGAAGGAATTATATTGGGTGTATTGGCGTTAAATGAGTTTGTTTTTATTAAAAGCCTGAAAGGAAGTTCATATCAACTCGGAATGCTTTTTCAGTTTAGCATGTTGGTGTTTTTATTTCTTATTATTTTTAATGAGTTTATGAAGCGAGTGCAGAATAAACGCAAAATGATAAGAATAACTGGTTTGATAACACGTTTGCCTTTGGCATTGCTTTTCTTTTTTCCCCGAAATCAGGAAATTATCTTAGCAAATCCTTATTATCATTATGTTTTCCTTGCTATATTCTTATTGTATTATATGGGAAATCCGATTATTTACCCGAATATCAATTTGTTTTTAAAAAATTCCTACAAACACCAGAATTTTGGTCGATTATACGGATATGCAACTTCCTTAAATAAAATTGTGATGTTGGTGGTTACTTTTGCTTATGGACTGCTTTTGGATATGGATAATTATGTGTTTGTATATGTTTTTCCTCTAGTCGCGATTTTAGGAGTGCTTTCCACCTTTATTTTATCTCGAATAAAGTATATCACACCTGTTATTACAGAAAAAAAGAAAAAGTTTTTCGAGTCTGTCGTGGCTTCAGCGAGGCAGATGTACGATATTATCCGATTTAATAAACCATATCGAGATTTTGAAATAGGTTTTATGTTTTATGGCTTTGCTTTTATGTTGTCGGTCAGTGTAGTAACTATTTTTTACGAAGTTGCTTTGCATTTGAACTATTCCAGCGTAGCTTTTTACAAAAATGTATATAATATATTAGCTATTATTCTTTTGCCTTTTATGGGAAAGTTGATAGGAAAAATTGATCCCCGTAAGTTTGCCGCTATTTCCTTTTCAAGTCTGGCTTTATACCTTTGTTTTATTGCTTTGACAGATTTTTTTAGTTGGAATATTGATTTTTGGGGGATAAAAATATATGCTTTTTTAATGATTGCTGTATTATTTCATGGAGGTTTTGCGGCTACTATGTCTTTGCTTTGGAGTATTGGTTCGGCTTATTTCTGTAAAAAGGAAGATGCTGCAGATTATCAATCTGTTCATTTATCACTAACAGGTGTTAGAGCTATGATAGCTCCGCTGATGGGGATTGCTTCTTATGAACTATTGGGCTTTTTTATAACCTTTATGTTTGCTGTGTTATTTTTGTTATTGGGTGTCGTTTATATGTTTATTTCCCACCGTCGTTTTCCACATCTTGAAAAACAGCAGTAGTTTTTTCTTTGATTATTCTGCTTAAATGTTTACTTTTGTTTCACAAAAAAATTAGAATGAAATTTGCACGTAGAGTATTAACATTTTCATTATTGCTGTTTGCCTTAGCTTGGTTATGGCTGTTTGCTTTGCATTTTATGAAAAAGGCTTCTTTGCCGAAGGCAAATTTACATAGGTCTTCAGCTATTTCCGTTGATAAAGATGTAGAAATAAGACAAGCGAATAATTACTGGATTGATTCCTTAAAAATATGGACAACAGCTGTCTTTAAGCAAGATGGAGTTGAGCAGCATGTTCTTGCTTGTGCAAATATTGAAGAGACAAGTATCAGATTTATTTCTGAAATTCAAGATAAAAAGAATTTGGAGATACATGCAATGGTCGGAAATGCAAAAGGCGAACTAGCATTGGTTTATACTACATCCGATTTGCTGTTGAAAGCCGCAATCATAGATGCCGATTTGCAATTTATAGATTTAGGAGAAATACCAGTTTTGTATTCCTATATGCTTAAAGGATTTGCATGGGTTGATAATGCTCCCGAAATAGTCGTGTATAAAAAAGAAGAGCCGTATAAAAGCTTTATTTATCGTTGGGAAGATAATAAATGGAAAGAACGTACAAACAACTGGCATCCGCTTTTACATTTTCAGTCAGAATTGTATATGGCTGAATATCATAATAATCAATGGAGAAATTATATTGCCTTTTATTTAAATCCAACGACTGGGAAAACCATGGAAGATAGTGTTTCCCTTTATTTAAATGAGTTTAATTCAGACACTATCGTTTTGATAGGAAAATATCAAATTAATGGAGACAAGGATTTATGGATAGACAGGGCTTCTGCAAATATTGCAATGCCTAATTTTTCTTATGCAACCACAACAGCGAAAATTGAAAATGCTAAGCTTAAGTCCTTTTCTGTCTTAGATTCAGGTTTTTCTAAAGAAAGTGTAACGGCACCTAATCGAATCATCTTTCTTGGAAATAACTGCGGGGAACGAATACATTATTATCAAGATACCGTTTCATCCGTTTTTTATTTTGGTGAATCAGCATTTGTGATTAAAAAGGATACATTGAAGAATTTCATGGGAGTTAAAGAATACTATTACAGTATTGGCAGAGGTATTCTGGAAACAGAAAGATCAGCACTTCCCGTGAGTAAAAATGCAGCAGATGATTTTATTTTCTATAGACTTGCCGATAAATTTGTCTATTTTAACAAAGATTGGGAGTTTGCTGTATTAGACAGTGATTTTGATTATGTGAAAAAACCACGTTTTTTCACGAGACTTTTCCGATTAATTTCTCTCAAAGGCAATGAAAATATTAAGCAAATCAAAGATATTTTTGTGGTAAAAATGACTTGGAGAGGCTATATCATTCCATTTTTTCTATCAGGATTATTTATTTTATGGTTTTTACAAGCCTTTTTTCTTTTATTAAAGAGAATTTTTAAGAAGAAAAAACGCTATAGCTATAGGGTACGAAGAAAAAAGCAAAAAACATTTGCACGGCATTTTTTAGTTGTAAATATCTGTTATTTACTTCTTTGTTTGTCGCTAATGTATTGGTTTGTCATAGACAGTTTACAGTTTTAGCATACAGTATAAATTGGATTTAAGCTAATCTTTTCTATTATTATCAGTAATTTTGCGCTGAAAAAATACCAATATTATAATGAGCAAAAAAGAAAATCGAAGAAGAGTTTATGTTATTTCATCAGCTCATTTCTTTCATGATGTTTTTTCAGCTTTTTTAGCTCCTGTTTTGCCATTGATAATTAGCAATATGCAAATATCAATGTCGTTAGCTGGTTTGCTTGATGTTGTTCGTAGGATTCCTTCGTTGTTTAATCCTTTGATTGGTTTGATTGCAGACAGGACAGATATTAAGTATATGTTGATTTTAACTCCTGCTATTACAGGTATTAGTATGAGTTTCATTGGATTAGCGCCAAATTATATAAGCTTAGTTATTTTGCTCTTTGTTGCTGGTTTAAGTGCCGCTTTTTTTCATGTTTCTTCCCCTGTTTTAATAAATTTGTTTTCAGGAAATAAAACAGCACGAGGAATGGGTTATTATATGTTTGGAGGTGAATTAGCTCGAACAATTGGTCCCTTAATTATCGTTGCTGCCATTTCACAATGGGGATTGGAAGGTTCTTTTAGGGTTTTGCCTTTGGCTTTTATAGCGACAGTATTCTTGTACTTTTACTTGCGTGATATAAAATATGTGCCCGTTGATAAAGCTGCGGAGAAAAGAATAAAATCTCCACTAGATACCAAGAAATTCAAACGTATTTTTTTAGCAATTGGTGGTTTTTTATTTTTCAATGCAACAATGAAAGCCTTTTTAACGATTTATTTGGCTGTTTATATGGTTGAAAAAGGAGCTTCTATTTGGTTAGCAGGAATTGCAATATCTGTTTTTCAATTAGCTGGCGCAGCAGGAAGCTTTTTATCCGGTTATATTTCGGAAAAGATTAATTATAAGGCAACCCTATTATTGTCAGCAATTTTAAGTCCTTTATTTATGGCTGCTTTTCTTTTATTTCCTGAGTATCCTTTTGTGTTTTTAGTTTTAATAGGGATGAGTTTGTTTTTAACTACACCCGTTATCATGTCGATAGTTCAAGAACAAGGTCAAAAAAGACCTGCCTTTTATAATAGTATTTATATGACCATTAGTTTTGTTGTTAGTTCTTTAATGGTTTTGATAGCAGGAGTATTAAGTGATAGTTTCGGATTAGATAATGCAATGAAAATATCTGTTGTGATGGCTATTTTTTCCATTATTTTTGTGTTTTTATTTCCGCAGAGGAAAGAATCATAATTACTTTATTTAGTATTATCCATAAGGGTTTTTTAAAAACTTGAACCAAAAAATAAAAAATCCATTTTTTTATTGTAGATATTTTTATACTTTTATCTTTTATTTTAATAATTCTTAAAATTATGTTTACAGAAAAAACCATACTTGCTCTTGCTGCACATCCTGATGACATTGAGTTTTCTTGTGGTGCAAGTATTAAACGCTTGTCAGAATTAGGAAATGAGATTTATTATGCTGTGTTTTCTCCTTGTAATAAGTCTTTAGGAAGTCAATTTGAGCAAAATCAATTATATCATGAATTGAGGAATGCGGTGAAGCATATTGGAATTAAAGAGGAAAACATTATTTATTTTGATTACCCTGTCAGGGAGTTTTATTCGAATAGGCAAAATATTTTGGAAGATTTAATTGTAATTAAAAGAAAGTTACAAGCTGATATTGTTTTCTTACCCAATTCAAATGATATTCACCAAGACCATCAGGTTGTTCATAACGAAGGGCTTAGGGCTTTTAAGCAAAGTGTTTTATTAGGTTATGAGTTGCCGTGGAATAATCTAAGCAGCATCAATAATTTTTTTATAAAACTGAATAAAAATCACATGGAAGCTAAGGTAAATGCCATTAAAGAATACCACACACAAACTTCGAGGTTTTATCATTCAGCAGATTTTTATTATAGTTTAGCTAAAGTCAGAGGAACACAAATAAATGCAGAATTTGCTGAATGTTTTGAGTGGATCAGAGGTAGTTTTTAAGAAATTGCTTTTATCTCTTCGATTTGTTGTTCTGTAAAATCAGAAACATCTATTAAATCTTGAATTGCCCAATTATCATTAAAAGAAACGCTGTCGTAACATTCTTTTTCCGTGTTAAAAATAATAAAGGCATTTCTGTTAGAGTCAATAGCAATAATATTACCATCAAGAAATATTGCATTTTGAATCCATTCGAAATCGCCTAATTCAGGTTTTTTTTCAGGCAAGTTTTTAAATTGATAACGCAATTCTTCTTCCTCCGTTTTAATAAAAACTTCTCCGCTTTTTGTGCTTGTAGCGATGGTTTTATTAGCATGAATATTTCCTCCATGCGGATTTAAAAGTCCTTGCAGTAAAGCGGTTGTTTTACCACTCTCTCTCTCAATGGCATAAACTGTTCCTTCGTGAAAAAAAGTAGCAATAATCTGATTTTTATCCTTAGGATTATATACAACAGAGTTAATAAAAGCTGCGCGTTTAGAAGTTGGGAGAAAACTGTCTTTTGTAGCATCAATAAGTAAATGATTAAGTCCTTTGTTTTTATATTCTGCTGCTTTTTCTTTTGAGCGACTGAGGTAAATTCTATCGCCAGTTTCAGGATCAATACCGAACTCAAAGCCGTTTTCCCAAGCAAACCATTCGAATGTTTGTGTGTTTTGGATATAATCGTATTCAAAAATACAGTCAAAACCTGAAGAACTAACTAATACTTTTGCATTATCAAAGGGATTTATTTTACAGGTGTGGATATAACTAAACCAAGGATTGCTGATAGTATAAAGTTTTTGATTTTTAATAATATACAGCTTATTTTCGGATGAAAAAGCTAGAATACCGTTGAGGTAATCAATACCTCTGGGCTCGGGAAATTTTCCAAGCACTGTTTCTTCATGAATTCTTCCATTTTTGATTTTTATAGAAGCGAGACCACCTTCTGTAACAGCTCGTCTTTCAACGCTTCCTGTACGCTTGTTTTTGTTTTTTTTACTTTCTAAATAGCGTTTTCGGATGGCTTGTAAATTGAAACTTTTGATAGTAATAAGTAAATCTATTTCCCCATAAAATTCTTTGTTTAGGGTGAATTTTGATATGTCGATTATCTTAGTTTTCATACAATTTATTGAATATTTCTGCTAATTTTTTTGTCAAGACTTTTCTGCTATAATTCATGATGTCATCATCATTATGCTTGAATTTTTTTGGCTCTTGATGCCAAATGTCAATGTATTTCTTTATTGTATTTTTAATAGCTTCAAGGTTTTCATAATCAAGCATTTTATCTCTTTTTGCTTCATTAATAATGCTGGAAGCATTGCCGTCCACTGGTCCTATAGATAAAATTGGATTTCTTGTTGCAAGGTATTCGAAAAGTTTTCCAGTGATAATTAATTTGTTGTTTTCTGCCTTAGGAACAACAAACAAAAGCAAATCACTATTCGACATGATTTGAGTTGCTTCGTGATGTTTGACATAATTATTGAAAATCACATTCTTTTCGAGCTGGTATTTTTCAACAAAAGCATTTACTCTATTGTCTGTATTTCCTGTGAATTCAATACGAATAATATCTTGAAGAGAATGATTTTCTTGCATGAGTTCAGAAATAGCCTGCCAAAAAGCGGATATATTTTGATTAGGTTTAAAATTACCTACATAAGCTATTTTGAAGCATTTATCTTTGTTGAGATTGATTTTTTTGGGAATATCATTCTCATCAAAGCCATTATAAATTAACCCGATATTGCTGTTTCTATCTTTAAATTCTTTTTGAAGACCTTTGCTGATAACGGTTATATAATCTGCTTTACTGACAACTTTGTTTTCAAGCGCTTTGTCTTTTTTTATTGTTCGCTTTGTTCGCGGCAGCATTTTATTGAAATACAAGTTTGTCCATGGATCTCTGAAATCTGCTATCCACTTTATATTATATTTTTCTTGAAGAGACAGCCCAATTAAATGCGTACTATGCGGAGGACTAGTTGTTATAACAATGCTAATGTCTTCTTTTTTAATTAATTCTGCTGCTTTCTCTACAGCGTATTTCTTCCAGCCTTTTCTAGGATCAGGAATAAAGCAATTGGCTCTAATAAAAAGAGAAAGTTTTTTAATTGGATTTTTGGAGTTATTAAGGTTTATCATTCCAACGCTTTTGGAACTTCCTTTATTTCCGGTAAGTTTTTCGTAAATTTTAAAGGGTTCTTTCGTTTTTGTTTTAAAAACTTCTGCTTCTTCGGGAATGTCATTCTCAAGGCTATCGTCAGTAGATGAATAAGTTCCGTCTTTAACTGTTAATATAAATGGTTTCCAACCAAATTCAGGAAGAAATTTTGCGGTTTTCAGAAAACGTTGAACTCCAGGTCCTGCAGCAGGAGGCCAGTAATATGTGATTATTAGTATTTTTTTCACTAAGGTAAAAATTAATCTAGCACAAACTTACATTTTTTTTGTGAGATAGTTTTTTTAAGCTTAAAAAAGATTTATCAAAAGACTTAGTCAATTTGTAGATTTGTAACAACATCAGTAAGTTTGAAATCATATTCTGGATATTCAAAAATGGAAGATCTGTTTTCTGTTTCTGCCATGGAATAACCCCATAAACTTTTGTATTCATCAGTATTTTCGCCATAAGCATCCATTTGATCCAAAAATTCACCAATAGATTTCGATTCAATAATAATAATATCAGGCATTTTATGGATTATTGGACTGTGGTTTCTAGTGTCATCGTGAGAAAATTTCAGGATTCTTCTTCCGTATCTTGTAATTCCGATTGTTCGATAACTAAGACTTTTCCCAACCCCAGGAAGATTAAGGACATTCTTGTCCGTGCCTAAAAATTCAAGCTTTAATTCTTCTTTCAATTTTTGAATATTTTCTGTCATTTTTTCAGGACAACTTACCAAATTCGCTAATTTTTCCTCATCTTTTGATTCAATAACTCCAATGTTTTTTTCTTCCAATTGCTCTTGAACAGCTCTTTCATTGGTTGCAAAACTGGCAAAATTTTCCATATATCCTTTTACGCTAAAAGTATAATATGTAAGTACACCAAGGTCGTTTAAAGTTTTGCGAAGTTTGTTTGCATGTCCTCTTCTGGCAGCTGAAGCTGTATAAACATGTTGATTTGTAACAATCCAACCTGCTGAAATAAGTTTTTCAATTCCTTTTTTAGATTCTTCTGTAATTTCGAGTAAAGATTGAAAATGTGTTTGAATAACAAATTGTTTTATTCCAA
>CAZJZP010000035.1:0-13349 GCA_964550505.1 uncultured Prolixibacteraceae bacterium
ACGACTTTAATGCCTCGTTATTCGTGAAAAATTTGCGATTGATTTTCATTACGGGATAAAGGCTGGAGAGTACTCCTATCAGTAAAATAAGCAGCGTTACAACTACAAAGTCTGTCCAAATCATTTTTACCGGATAAGAAGAAACCACAAAATTGCCAGAAGTGGCAAAACCTATTAATTCAAACTCTTGTTGCAACCAGCAAACAATTCCGCCAACAAAAACGCCTATCAAACCACCAAGAAAAATCATCAGGCTACCCTGTATCAAAAAGATGCGTCGAATATCTTTTAAGCTTGCACCTAAAGACTGCATCACGAAAATATCTTTCTTTTTCTCAATAACCAACATCGATAAGGTGCCGATAACGTTAAAACTGGCAATCAATAAAATAAAACCCAATATTAAAAACACCGCCCATTTTTCTGACTTCATTATTTTGTAAACAAATTCTTGCTGTTCCAGTCTGTCCTTAACATAATATGAGTTCCCTAAGAGTTTTTTTATGGCGTTTTTTGTTTTTTGCACATCGGCTTTTTCTTCCAAAAAAACTTCCATATAAGAAACCTCATCAGAATATTTATATAAATCTTGCACAAAATCAAAAGGAACAAAAACATAGCGATTATCAAATTCCTCTTGCACAGAAAAAACGCCGGCTGGAAGCACATAATCACTTACAAAGGCGGAAGAAATATTGCCCCCGCTCTTTGTTCTGTCTGGAGCATAAACGCTGATGGGTCGGCTTTTATCATTAACGCTAATACTAAGCGCGTATTCGGTTCCCAATCCTAAAACCATCAAGGGAATATCTCCGCTATTCAATATAAAATCGCCCCTAAGCAGCATTTCATCGATATCGCTTATCTCTGCGTAATGCTTTTCTACTCCTTTCAAACTAACAATTTGCTGTTTAGAGCCATAAGTTAGCAATGCTATTTCTTCCAAACACAAGGAATAATCTTTCACTCCTTCCATTTCCTTTATTTTCTGATGTGGGAAATCCTCTAAATGAAAATGCTTGCCTTCTACTTTTTCAATTCTGATATCGGGATCAAAAGCATTGAAAAGCGAAACAACAAGAGATTCAAAACCATTAAAAACAGAAAGAACAATAATTAACGCCATTGCTCCCACCGAAACTCCAACTAATGAAATGCGAGAAATTATCGCAACAGCAGTATGTGTTCTGCGTGTTCTAACGTATCTTTTTGCTATGAAAAACGGAAATTTCAAGGCTTATCCTTTTTTTAATGCGTTTTCAATATTCTCAATATAATCTAATGAGTCGTCAAGATAAAAAATCAATTCCGGTACTATTCGTAATTGATGTCGTATTCTATTGCCTAACTTATAACGAACTTCTTTTGTTTTGCTTTTTATCAAAGCCAAAGCTTCTTCCTTGTCCTTAGCGGCAAAAATACTTAAAAAGATTTTGGCAACACCCAAATCTTTAGAAACACGTACTTTTGTAACCGTTATCATTGCTCCTGGTACAAAAAGTATTTCCTTTTGTTGGAATATTTCGCCAATATCCTTTTGTATTAACTTCTCTATTTTTTCTTGTCTTGTTGATTCCATAGCACAAAAATATTCATTTCTAAGGATTCTGCCTGCTTTTTAGTTTTTTTTTATGATTTTAGGGCATTTCTTTGAATAGTTTTGTACTGTATTTTAGTGAAAACGGAAATATATTATATCTTTGCTTCAACAAAAAAACACTAAGCAATTGAAGAGTTTTATACAATTAATAAAATACGTTTTTCCTTATTGGGGCTATGCTTTATTAAATGTTTTCTTTAATATACTGTCCGTTATTTTTTCCTTGTTTTCCTTAACGATGATTGTTCCTTTTCTTCAAATTTTATTTGATACGGGAGAGCAACTAAACATTCCACAAAGCAATCCTGGTTTTGCATGGAGCAGAGAAGCTATTACGGATCTTTTCTATTACGGCATAAACCAATTAATGGTGGACAACAGCAAGGTGCAATCTTTGTTGATAATCTGTATCTTTGTTATTATCATGTTCTTTTTGAAGAATTTCAGTCGTTATATGGGCATGTTTTTTATTGCTCCTATCCGAAACGGAGTTTTACGTGATTTGCGCAACGACATGTATAAAAAAATCACCATCCTTCCACTTTCTTATTATAGCAGCAAAAGAAAAGGAGATATTATGACGCGAATGACGTCAGATGTGCAAGAAATAGAGTGGTCTATCCTTAGTGCTTTAGAATTTATCTTTCGCGATCCTTTATCAATACTATTATATTTAGCTACACTTTTTGTGGTTAGTCCACACTTAACTTTATTTGGAATAATATTATTACCTATCACAGCACTTTTTATCGGAAAAATTGGTCATAGTCTGCGCAGAACATCATCCAAAGCGCAAAGCAAGCTGGGAGTGCTTTTATCTATCATAGAAGAAAGCATTTCGGGTTTACGTATAATAAAAGCGTTTAATGCAATCCATTTTTCTAACAAAAAGTTTCAGGAAAACAATGATGAATACACTAAAATTGGTATTCGCATGTACCGAAAAAGGGATTTAGCGTCGCCTTTAAGTGAGTTTTTGTCCATCTTGGTTATGGTTGTTTTACTTTGGTTTGGTGGTAAATTAGTGCTTGATCCTGAGGGAGGTTTTAGCGCCGATCTTTTTATTATGTATATTTTGATTTTTTCGCAGCTAATTGTTCCTGTCCGTTCTTTTGCTGGTTCATTTTCTAATATTCAAAAAGGAATTGCTTCTAATGACAGGATTCAGGAGGTCTTAAAAGCAGAAGAAGTCATTGAAGAAAAAGAAAACGCTATAGAAAAACAGCATTTTGATGAAGAAATTACATATAAAGATGTGTATTTTGAATACGAAGAAGGTGTTGCGGTCATCAACAACATCAATTTCCAAATTAAAAAGGGCGAAACGCTTGCTTTGGTGGGACCTTCTGGAGGAGGAAAAACAACTTTAGTGGATTTACTTCCTCGTTTTTATGATTGTGTAGGCGGAAAAATCCTTATTGACGGAATAAATATTAAGGACTTACGCATTGATCACCTGCGAAGCCTTTTTGGAATTGTTAGTCAGGAAAGCATTCTCTTTAACGATAGCATTTACAACAACATTGCTTTTGGAATGGAAAATCTTAGCAAAGAAGATATTGTCAATGCTTCAAAAATTGCTAATGCCCATGAATTTATTGAAAAATTAGAACACGGCTATGAAAGTAATATCGGGGATAGAGGCTTGAAACTTTCAGGAGGTCAACGACAACGCTTGAGTATTGCCAGAGCAGTATTAAAAAATCCACCCATAATGATATTAGACGAGGCGACTTCTTCTCTTGACACAGAATCCGAACAAGTTGTACAGCAAGCACTAGATAATTTGATGAAAAGCCATACTTCTATTGTCATTGCCCATCGCTTATCAACCATTAAAAATGCAGATATGATTTTGGTTATTGATAATGGAAAAATTATCGAAAAAGGGAAGCACGAAGAACTCATAAATGCAAAAGGAACCTACCATAAACTGTGTTCCTTACAATCCTTTGATTAATGCAAGCCATTCCTAAAAGAATACTAAACTTTGTCAAAAAGCATCACGTTTTAACGCTTTCTACAGCGAAAAATAATGTTCCGTATTCTTGTAGTTGTTTTTATGTTTTTGATGAAGAAAATCTTCGTTTTATTTTCACTTCAGAAGAAAAAACCCGTCATGCTAAAGAATTGCAAGAAAACAAAACAGCAGCAATTAATATTGCTTTAGAAACAAAAATTATCGGAAAAATACAAGGAATTCAGGCTTGTGGCGAAGTGAAACAATTAAGAGCAGAAGAAGCTTTTAGAAAAGCCCGAAAATTATACTTACATCGTTTCCCTTATGCTGTTTTCAGCATAAAGGACTTATGGGCTTTTGAGGTGAAATATATAAAACTAACCGATAATCGTTTGGGTTTTGGTAAAAAAATTATTTGGGAAAACAACTAATTTTTGGGTTTTTTTCGTAATTTATATCTTGCTGTCATTCTTATAATTACGCCGACAAAATCAACTTAACGCCTATGAATTAAGGCAAAAAAAACTTATTGTTCTTTTACTAACTAATTTTCAAGCTGTTTTATTAAGCGGTTGAAAAGATATGTTAAATGTTGATAAAAAGCCGTTGAAAGAACAATTTTATGTATTTATCTTAGCATTTTGAAAAAGTACAGGGCAAGTATTTCTAAACTTCGGTTTATCAGCGCAATGCCATTTTTAATAGAGTTTAAAACACAGTAAAAAGTAGAAAAATATGGAAAGTAATTTGTTTGAATCTAATTCGGGCGTGCAACAAAAGGAACGACAAAAGACTTTTGACGAAATGTTAAAAAAGAGAGAAGAGATTAAAGAAGAGGTGGTTGAAAAAGTAAAAGAAAAGTCTCAGTGGAAGAAACCGGAAATGAAACAATATAGTTATGAAGAAGCAATAGCATCTTCTACAGAATATTTTAAAGGGGATTCTCTTGCAGCAAGTGTGTGGGTTAATAAATATGCCTTAAAAGATTCTCAGGGAAACATCTACGAATTGAATCCCGATGATATGCACAGAAGAATTGCTACGGAAATTGCACGTATTGAAAGAAAATATCCCAATCCACTCAGTGAGCAAGAAATTTTCAATTTAATCAAAGGCTTTAAATACATTATTCCACAAGGTGGACCAATGGCTGGTATTGGCAATGATTTTCAAATAGCATCTTTATCTAATTGCTTTGTGATAGGAAATAAGGACGAATCTGATTCTTATGGTGCAATTATGAAAATAGACCAAGAACAAGTTCAACTGATGAAAAGACGTGGCGGTGTTGGACATGATCTTTCACATATTCGTCCTGCAGGAAGTCCTGTTAAAAACAGCGCACTGACATCTACTGGCATTGTCCCTTTTATGGAACGCTATTCCAATTCCACTAGAGAAGTTGCTCAAGACGGAAGACGTGGTGCTTTAATGCTCAGCGTTTCAATCAAACACCCTGATGCTGAAAAATTTATTGATGCAAAACTAGAGCAAGGAAAAGTTACTGGTGCAAACGTTTCTGTTAGAATTGATGATGAATTTATGGAAGCTGTCAAAAACGAAAAACAATACCAACAACAATTCCCTGTCGAAGCTAAAAATCCATCACACAAACAAACGATAAATCCTCTTGGTTTATGGAATAAAATCGTTCATAATGCTTGGAAGTCCGCTGAACCGGGAATATTATTCTGGGATACAATTATCAAAGAATCTGTTGCTGATTCATACAGTGATTTAGGATTTAAAACTCTTTCAACAAACCCTTGCGGAGAAATTCCACTTTGCGCTTATGATAGTTGCCGACTCATCGCTTTAAATTTATACAGCTACGTTGAAAAAGCTTTTACTGATGAAGCAAGTTTCAACAGTGATTTATTTACAGAACATGCATCTCATGCTCTTCGGATAATGGACGATATCATTGATTTGGAATTAGAAAAAATCGATGCTATTTTAGAAAAAATCGAAAAAGACCCTGAAGACAACGAAATAAAGCAAACAGAACGTAATCTTTGGTTAAATATCCGCGAAAAATGTATTCAAGGACGTAGAACAGGTATTGGCATAACCGCAGAAGGTGATATGTTAGCAGCTCTTGGCGCTCAATATGGCTCAGAAGAAGCTATCGATTTTTCTGTTGCTGTGCACAGAAGATTAGCCATCGAAGTGTATAGAGCTTCTGTAAATTTGGCAAAAGAAAGAGGTCAATTTCCTGTTTTCGATAGCGAAAAAGAAAAAAATAACGCTTTTATTCAGCGTATCAAAAAGGCAGACCCAGGCTTATACGAAGAAATGCTGAAATACGGTCGCCGAAATATTGCCATGCTTACAATCGCCCCAACAGGAAGCGTTAGTATTTGCACGCAAACAAGTTCTGGCATTGAACCCGTTTTTATGGTTTCTTATAAAAGACGTAAAAAAGTCAACCCTAACGATAAAAATGTAAATGTAAGTTTTGTTGACGAAGTAGGTGATAGCTGGGAAGAATATAATGTTTTCCATCCCAAATTTTTAAAATGGCTTATCATCAACGGATACGACGTGGAAGAAGTAAAAGCTTATGATGATACTAAGTTGAAATCCATAATCGAAAAATCACCTTATTATAAAGCAACCTCTAACGATATTAACTGGTTGAATAAGGTGAAAATGCAAGGTGCTATCCAAAAATGGGTGGACCATTCTATCAGTGTTACGGTTAATGTTCCCAACGAAGTGAAAGAAGAACTTATTGGAAATATTTATAAAACAGCTTGGGAAAGTGGTTGTAAAGGAGTTACTGTTTACAGAGACGGTTCTCGTTCAGGAGTTTTAATTAATGATAAGGAGCAGAAAAAAACATGTAAAAACATGATTATTGAAACCGATGCTCCGGAAAGACCAAAAGCATTAACAGCAGAAGTTGTTCGCTTCCAAAATGATTACGAAAAATGGATTGCTGTTGTTGGAATTTTAGGCGATAAACCCTACGAAATCTTTACAGGAAAAGCGGATGATTTTTATCTTCCAACATGGGTAAACGAAGGACATATTATTCGCCACAAAAACGAAGGCGAAAAAGCAAGATACGATTTCCAATTTACTGACAAGCAAGGCTATAAAGTTACCATTGAAGGCTTGTCCCGTTCTTTCGATAAAGAATATTGGAATTACGCAAAACTCATTTCCGGAATTTTACGCCATGGAATGCCATTGCCTTTTGTTGTTGATTTGGTTGCCAACTTAAGTCTGGATAGTGATTCCATAAACACCTGGAAAAATGGTATTGCCAGAGCTCTTAAAAAATTCATTCCTGATGGAACAAAAGCCGTAGAAAAGAAATGTCCGGAATGTGGAGATAAAGACGGCTTAATGTACAGAGAAGGTTGTTTGGTGTGTCGAAGCTGCGGATACTCTAAATGTGGGTAAAAAATACCCTTAATAGTTTTTTTATTAAAAAGGTGGATTTTTTCCACCTTTTCTTATTTTTGTCAAAAAATTAGCTTAAAAACAAATAAATTGAAAGCATCGATAAAACCTGCTATCTCAAAACTGAACGTTTTTTACAAAGAAAACAAAAGAAAATTTTGGATTCTAACATCCGTCTGCTTTGCTGTTTTTGCCCTCCTTTTCCTTGTTCTTTTTTCTGCTGCTGATACAAAAACAAAAAGCAAAAGTACTTCAACTAATATTCATTATCTACAAGACAGTTGCATTTGGGCAAAAGAACAACTCGAAAAAATGAGTCCTGAAGAAAAGGCAGCACAACTTCTTTGGATAGAAATCAACGTAAACGAAAGTGCAAGCATTAGTTCAAGTATCAATCTTCTGAAAGATATTCCACTTGGAGGAGTTGTTTTTTCAACCGGAACACCAAACACTATTCGTAGATTTATCAAACAACTACAGCAAAATTCCACCATACCATATTTCACTGCTGCTGATGCAGAATTTGGCATGCAAGAAAAATTTGACAGCATATATCCCCTGCCTTCTTACGAATCTCTCTCATGCATTCAAGATGATTCCACTCTTAAAATGCTGACTGAAAACAGCATTAAACAATTAGATTTATGTGGAATTAACATTAACCTTAATGCGCCAGACATAAGTGATTTATATGAAAGTAATTCCTTTGCAAAAGATTTCAGCTATTTATATTATGTGAAAACCATTGAAAGAATTGGTTTGGATTACATTAATAGCTTCCAAAACGAAAAAATTATTTGTGCTGCAACGTTTAATTTTATTGAGCAGAAAAAAAACAAGCCCAATAAGATGGAGTTCTTTTTTGACTCTATCAGTATGCTTCCCTTTCGTCATTTTTGTGATAGTGGGCTTGCAGCCATTTTTCTTTCTCCTGAGTCTATTAGCGAGAAAGCAAACCCTAATGCTTTCGCGGAAATAAAAGATTATCAAGGACTAATAATTGCGGATAACTGCAAAAACTATAATCAACAAAAAGCCGAAAGCTATTTTAATAAAGGCTGTAATTCTTTGATAGTACCAACAGATAAAGATATTATTTCCGAGCTAATACAACAAATAATTAGCCAACTAAGTCCTGAGGAACTGGACAATACAGTTTATCGCATTTTAGCAGCAAAAAACTGGATTAAAACAGAACTTCCTTCTATTTCAGCAAAATCCTTATACGATAGTCTGGGTCAAAAACAAGATTTATTAGCACATAAAATGGTGCAGTCATCTTTAAGTTTGCTCAGAAATGAAAACAGCATTCCAATTGCAAACAATTACTCTTCACGTATTAGTTGCTTACATATTGGGGGAAATCATCAAAGATTTACTTATTATCTCCAAAAATATGCAGCTATTAATTCTAGTGTAATAAATGATATTAAGAATACGGCAGAAATAAATACCTTGAGTCAAAAATATGTAAAGAATGATTATGTGATTGTTGCTATTTCACCGGAAAAGGACAAGGTTGGGGAAAATGAATTAGCATTTCTGGACAGCTTAGAGAAAAAAACCAAGCTTATTATTTGTCTTTTTGGTGAATCTTCCTACTTGAAACACTTTGAGCATTTTTCAACGCTCCTTTTTTGTCATAATAAGCATGAGATTACTCAAAAAATTGCCGCACAATGTATTTTTGGAGGTTTTGCTGTTAATAATAGCCTTTTTAAAACCGCTTCACCAGACTTTTGTTATTTAGACGGAAAAAGGATGCCAAAAGCATCAAGGATTGGCTATAGTATTGCTGAAGACGTAGGGATAAATGGAAAACGCCTCTACAAAATAGACTCTATTGCCGAATCCGCAATAAAAAACAAGGTTTTTCCTGGCTGTCAGATTCTTTTTGCACGGCATGGGAAAATCTTCTACCAGAAAAGCTTTGGCTATCACACGTATGACAAAAAACAAAAGGTAAAAAACAGCGACATCTATGATTTAGCTTCTGTAACAAAAATAGCTGCAACAACTATTAGCTTAATGAAACTATACGATGAAGGAAAATTTGATCCAGACTCCTTGTTAAGCTTATACTTGGAAGATTTAGAAAAATCTAGCCTCCGAAAGCTTTATTGCAAAGAAATTTTAATTCATAAATCCGGCTTGCCACCTGCTCTTCCAATTGTGAAATATGTAAGTAAAAAGTTTTTGAAAACAGATTTGCAAAATATTGAAGAAAAAAACGAAGAATTCGATACTGAAGAGTTTATAGATTCATTGGAAATAGAAAGTATTAACCTAAAAGCTGATTCCCTCTTTGGCCTTTTTTATGCTAAAGAGAAAACAGAGGAATACCAAACAAAAATAGCAGAAAACTTTTACTTCCGCACTGATTTATTAGACAGTATTTGGGAAGATGTAAAAGAAAAATGCAAGATTGATACGGCTAAAAACTACATTTACAGTGACTTAAACTTTTATCTGTTAAAGAGAATTGTTGAAGAAGTAAGTGGAAGCGAACTTGATAAATATGTTTATAAGAACTTTTACCATAGTATGGGTCTTAAAAGCATGGGTTATCTTCCATTAAAACGCTTCGATAAAAAACGGATAATTCCTACGGAAAAAGAACGTTTTTTCCGCCGGCAACTAATTCACGGTTATGTTCACGACCCCACAGCAGCAATAATGGGTGGAGTTGGTGGACATGCTGGTTTGTTTTCCAATGCAGAAGATTTAGCAATTCTTATGCAAATGTTGCTAAATGGAGGAAAATACGGAACAAAACAATATATCAGCAAAAAAACGGTAAAAAAATTCACATCAAAGCAAGAAAATTCCGCCCGCGGCTTAGGTTTCAACAGAAAAGCAAGTGCTGGCTCTTCCTTGATTGCATCTTCAGCTTCTTCTTCCACTTTCGGTCATAGCGGTTTTACAGGAATTTGTGTATGGGCTGACCCTGAAACTGAAATTATTTATGTTTTTCTGTCCAACAGAGTGCATCCAAAAAGCAGCAATCAAAAAATAAATCAACAAAAAATCAGGGCTAAAATCCATCAAGTTGTATATGATGCATTCCTCTAAGTGTTTTTTTTCTAATCCATAATACATAAACAAAATTTTTACTCCTACTTTTTTTTTGTAGTTTTGCAACAGCTTAAATAGCTTAACCAAAAAATTGATATATGAAAAGAATTGTCTTTTTCCTTTTATTTATCTTGGTTTTTCTGATTTCTTGTACACAAAACAACAAAGAGAAAACGAGCCAGAAGAACCAAAATCAAGCAGAAATTGAAGCTGCTCAAAAAAAGGGGATTCAAGGAAAGGTCTATTTAGTTTCAGACCCGATACTAAAGGGTCTTGCACAAGTTTATATGGCAAATTATACAGCCTTTTATCCTACGGTTATGTATGAGCTAGCTGAAGAGTCATCCAACGAAAAAAGCAAAGAACTTTTGCTGAAAGAAAAACCTTTTGATTTTTTCTTTAGCACACAAGAATTGACTTCCAAAGACATAAAAAACGGATTAACATCCTATCTTATCGCTAAAGATGCCATTCTTCCAGTATTCAACACTTCTAATCCTTGTATTCAACATTTAGTACGCTGGGGGATTTCTAAAGAAAAACTAAAAGAACTCTTAAGTGGAAACACCGTGTTTTTCTGGAACGATATTCATTCCAAATGCAAAAAAGAACCAATTGCGTTGTTTTTGAGCGAAAAAGATGCTTCGGTAAGTACAAAGATTGCTGATTTATACCAGGTGAAAGCTAGCGATTTAAACGGAAAACAGCTACGAAATGAAAAAGAAATCTACGATGTAGTTTTCAGTAATCCATTAGCCCTGGGATTTTTTAGTTCTTCCTTGGTTTTTAATAGTAGTACTGGTTTTAAAAACACCAATATGTATGTTTTACCTATTGATTTTAACGAAGACGGCTTAATCAATGATGATGAACATCTTTATGATAATTTAGAAGACTTTAACAAAGCCGTCAGAGAGAATAAATACTTCCCTGAACTGAAAAGAAACATCTACATCGTAGTTCATAAAGACAACGAATCTCCTATTGTTACAAACTTTTTACAATGGATTTACGGCAAGGGACAAAATTTTATTCACGAAAGCAGTTTTATTCCGTTAACAAAAGAAGAAATTGCCCAAGAACTTAAAAAAATTAATAAATAATAATACAAAAATGAAAATTAAAATGAAACAATATCTAACATTAATTATGCTAACGGCAGTTGTTCTGCTAAGTGCATGCAAAACTCAAAAACCAATGACAGAAGACAAAACAACAAAATTAGAAACTAAAGAAGACAGTTTTAGTTATGTACTCGGAATGGATATCGCTAATTTTTTCACAAGCAATCCTTTTGAATTAAACGAAGATGCTTTTATTAAAGGATTTTCTGACAAATATTCTGGAGACAGCACCCTTATTGATGAAGAAAGAGCAAAAGAGTTAATTATGGAATTCCAACAAGAAATGGGAAAACAACAAGAAACTCAGGCAAAAGAACAATCGAAGAATAATCGTGACGCATGTACTGCTTTTATGGCTGAAAATAAAACTAAAGATGGTGTTCAAGAAACACAATCTGGGCTACAGTACAAAGTAATTACTGAAGGTACTGGAAACAAGCCAGCAGCAACAGATAAAGTAAAAGTACATTATGAAGGTAAACTCATAAACGGAACTATTTTCGATTCTTCATACCAAAGAGGAGAACCTATTACATTTGGTCTAAATCAGGTTATCCCGGGATGGACTGAAGGACTTCAACTAATGAGTGAAGGAGCTGTTTACGAATTATACATTCCAACTGATTTAGGATATGGAGACAGAGCTGCAGGGCAAATTCCTCCGGGTTCTTGTTTAATCTTTAAAGTGGAATTAATCTCCATAGAAAAATAAAGACTATTTTTCGTTTTATAGATCCTTTATCATCCGCATAATTAAGCGGTCTGGAATAGCTATTAAATCATATTTTGCTTGGAAAACCAACTTTTCCGACTGCATGCAACGAAGGTGAGCAGCATAAAGCCTATGCTTCTTTTTGCGGATTAAATGCACTTGATAATCAATATTTCCTTTGGGGTACAATATTTTAGGACTTTGGGGAATAAATATCTCCAGCGATTGATAAAAAGGAGATAATTGTGCCGGATTTCTGGATTTATCCAATAACAAATTAATTTCTTTTTCTGTTTCAGTAATGGGATTCCGAATAGCTGAAAAAAGAGCCATTGAGGCATATGCAACAGAAAAGAAAAAACGAGCCACAACAGAATCCTCTATTTTTGTTAAGCTTGTAAAAGAACGAATTTGTTGCGGATTAACTTCCAATGAATGTAAGGTTCCCCCTGCAGGAAAAGCAGGCATTTCTCCCTTTGCAGAGATATAAGAATATTCATTCTTCAAAGAAAAAGCATCTCCTGACTCTCCAAAAGCGGATAAGCTTAGCTTTTCCTCTTCTTCACATAAGTTTTGTCCGAAACAAATAGATTCATTAGTGCTAATAATAGAACCAAAAACCACGCGAACACTTCTGGCTCTTTCTTTTAAGAACTTCGCAGAATAATTTGAGGCTAATGCTAGTAAATACATCCCTGGGACAACAATTCTTTTGTGTCTGGGAGTCATATAGGTTTTTTTGTGAATCACATTATCATCTTTTGTTGCTTCACAAAATAAGGCTACTTCCTCGTCGGTAATTATAATCTGCTTATTATTAGCGACAATCATCTTTATACAAATCCATATATTCAAAAATAAGTTCTTCTGCTTCCTCTCTCATATCAAAAACGAGTTCTTCATTCTTTCTAACCTTGTCTGTCGCTTTCCACAACTCACACCAGCTTTCGCTAAACAACGACTGTGCTTCAATTAAGCCTCTGATAATGTGAAAGCAATATGATTTTTGGGCTTTCTTCGATTTTGAAACTGCAATATTTGCTATTTCTAATGCCTTGGCCACCTCAAAATAATTGTCTAAAGCTAGTAAATATGCTAATGACAAGCATTCATCAGCAGAAATTTTCTTATAAAACTTTTTTTCTTTTTTGGAAAAACTACATCTGTGTTTATTCTCTAAGAAAGACAAATATAAACGATAGTTTTCTTTGCCATTAAAATCCCAACTCAAGGCATTAATTAAAGCCATTTTTTGGTCAATTGGCATTTTTTTATTGGAAAGGAATTCCATTTCTTTTTGCTGAATAATTCCATTTCCATCAGCCGCTGCTTTAACTATTGCAATATCTTTATAAGCTTGATAAAAATCGCTGGAAGTTAACGGAGAGTCTGCTTTTAGTATTTGACTAAATAGCAAAAAAACACTTATTACAAATAATTTTATACGCATAATCTTTTATTTTTTTT
>CAZJZP010000036.1:0-13334 GCA_964550505.1 uncultured Prolixibacteraceae bacterium
GTTTTACCGAATAATTCCCAAGATATAAGCCAAGTTTGCGGGCAAATTTTTCTGTATTTGGTCCTAATGCATTGATAAAATGATCGACATGGTATTCTACGTATTCATTTTCATGGGTTTTTACCAATAGTTTATAGCTTTTCCCTGTCTTTTCCACATCAATTAAGCGACAATCTTCCATGATAATTCCGCCTTTTTGCACTCCTATTGAACGGATTAAATCAATGGTTTTTCCTGGAGTTGCCTGCCAGCAATTTTTGGTAATTAATGCCGATTGGTATTTTTTTAATCCTGCATTAAAATAAGGGGAAATCTTTTGCTGAAAATCCGCAGGAGAAATCATCTCCGCATCACTCCATTCCTTAGATTTTTCTAGAGCTTTATACATTTCCTCGTCATGTGCAAAAGTAACATAGTCGATGGAGCGGAAATCAATGTTTTTTATCTCGTGTAGCTCTTTGAATATCGATAAATTATTATTTGCTATATCCGAAAGTTCAGGAAGACTGAAATTTGGACGACCACCGGCAATATTTCTCCACGACGCACCACGATCGAAGTTTATCATCACTGGTTTTTTACCTGCTTCGGAAAGATAACGGAATAATGCACTTCCTCCCATACCGCCTCCGGCAATAAAGAATTCGGCTTTTTCAACACGAGGAGTTTTACCGTTTAAATGGGTAATTATTTTTTCTGCTTTTTCTTTAGGATAAACTTCTCCTATTCCCAGTTGATTGGAAAGCGGACCACGGGGAGTTGCATCACCAACAATGGAAATTCCGGATGTGCTAATTGTTTGCTTTAATCTTTTAATACAACGTTTCCCACGACATGCTCCCATTCCCAAACGGGTTGTATGTTTGATTTCATCCACAGAAATAAATTTTCTTTCTCCTATTGTTTCTAAAATCTCATCCAAAGAAACATCATCACAATGGCAAACATAGGTTGGAACGTCCACTTGTTCTTGATGATTCTCAAAACTAATTTTTTCAGGATATTGTTCTTTGACAATGAATCCTCTAATTTCCATCAAATCTTCTCCATGAACATCATGCGATTTGACTCTGGCAATGTTTGTTTTATTTGGCTTTTTCAGAATGCGTTCAATAATGCCTTCTCCTAATTTTTGTCCTTGATTATTTACCAAAAAGACAGCTGCTCCTTCTTCTGCTTCATATTCAATCGGTAAAAAGACCCAATCTTTCTTCAAACTATATCCAAAAATTGCTAAGCCAGGACATTGGTACACACAATCCATACAACCTACACATTTTTCAAAATCAATTTGTGGAACAGTGCTTGTGGATGATTTGGTAATCGCTCCGTGAGGACAGGCAAAAGCACAAGGATTGCATGCAAAACCATACAAACAATCTATCAAAACAAAGGGTTTTTCTTTCGCTCTTTCTGGTGTTGGTTTATATACATCTTCGATAACGCGAAGTGGATGTTGTTGCGAATCAATATATTCTTTGGAAACGCTTAAATAATCATCGTAATGATAACGCAAACCCATGCTTTCAATAATTTCATACGCTGCTTGTTTTCCTCTCAACACGGCAGAAGTTCCTTCTCCAATTCTAATAGCATCACCCACACCGTGGCAAGCTCTTCCGAAAATTTCATTTCCTTTAATCAAAAGTTGATCATCGGGGACTAAACCCGTACAGATATTAATGGCATCAATGCCCATAATGCGTTTTTCAGTACCCGGAATTGGCTTAAAATTTTCGCATTCAGCAACAACAGCTCCAATAATACCGTCGTTGTTTTCATTAGGAATTGCTTCCAACAAAATATGCGAAAGAATAACAGGAATTCCTAAACGACGCACCCTGTTTGCCTGAACAGGAAATCCCCCTTCTTTATCTTGTGCTTCAATAATTGCTTTTACATTAGCTCCAGCTTGCATTAATTGATAAGACGTAAGATATCCAATATTCCCTGCTCCAACGGTAAGGATATTCTTTCCTAACAAGGTTAGTTCGTTATTCATCATTTTTTGCACAACAGCGGCGGTATAAACTCCGGGAACATCATCATTTTTGAATGTTGGCATAAATGGAACGGCTCCTGTTGCCACAATAAGATGTTCTGCTTCCACATAATACACCTCATCATTTGCTATATTTTTGACAGCAATACGTTTGCCATCTAAAATATCCCAAACGGTTGAATCCAGAAAGATTCCAGTATGATCTTCTCCTGCAAGGGTTTGGGCGATGTCGAATCCGCGCATTCCGCCAAATTTCTTTTCTTTTTCAAAGAAGAAAAACTGATGGGTTTGCATAAGAAACTGTCCGCCAATTTTATCATTGTTATCAATAACAATATTGGAAATATTATGTTGATTTAGGATTTCTCTCGCAGCAAGACCGGCGGGTCCGGCACCAATAATTGCCACATCGGTTTTATAAACTTTGGTTTCTTCTTTCGTTTTTGGAGGAATATAGCCAGGACGAAAATCTTTGGGGATTTCTCTAACTTCTTTAACGTCATCTACTTTTGTAATGCAAATGCGTTTTATTTGACCATCAACCAACATTTCGCAGGCTCCGCATTTTCCAATACCGCATTCCAAACTACGGTTTCTGTCTTTTAAACTATGACTGTGAACAGGATGGCCTGCCTGATGTAAAGCAGCTGCAATGGTAAAGCCTTTTTCTCCAACAACTTTTTCTCCGTTAAAAGAAAAAACGTGTTGCTTTGATTCTGGGATATCAAGAATTGGATGTTTATTTATTTTATGCATAAGTAGTTTTATTAAAAATGAAACATTCTTTGCTGAAATCTTTCAACAAAGTGCGTACAAAAGTACGTTTTATTTCATTTTTAAAAAATAGAAACAAAAAAAAAGCTGCAATAAATTATTGCAGCTTTTTAAAAATTGTTCAAATCTTTGCTATTTTATAATAGAAATTTGTTTTGTAGAAATCTGATTGTTTTCTACCAATTTAATAATATAATTTCCGTTAGACAGTTTGCTAAGATTAATTTTTGCTTGTGCTGTAATTGTTTCTGTAAATACAAGGTTACCTAGAACGTCATAAACAAAAATTTCAGCTTCTTCTTTATTTGTAATAGTAAAAATTCCGTTAGATGGATTTGGGAATATATTGAAATTCTTATCCGTATTAAGATTATTAATAGAAGAGCTTCCACCATCTTTAGGAATTGCTAATGCAGTAACTTCACAACCATCAGTAAAGGCTTCTACAAGGAAAGATTCTCCTGTTGTAAGATCAAGAATCCTAAGTTCACCCTGACTTCCGTATGCTGCCATATAACAAACATTATTATTGTGGTCATATTCCATATCTTGTGCATAATTTAAATTTACGCCAACCGGACCAATTCCAGTCCAAGCAGCTGTGGATTTATTTATAGCATAAGTGGAATCTCCTAATAAATCAACTGTGAAAAGATCTCCATTATGATCACAAGCTAAATTTATTGCTAATCCTGGATTACTACCAATTAAAGTAGCTGTTCCTGTGGTTACATCAATAGAATACAATTCAGAATTTGGATCATTATATACAATTCCAAAAAGAGTAGAAGTAATATAATCATAAGCAATTCCAGTAGGGCCATCAGTCATTCCTGTTACTGTTGTAAGAAGAGTAAGAGCTCCGCTTGTTGTATCCACCTTAAACATTTTCTGATTATTATTATTCATAACCACCCAAATACTGTCCATCCAAGTCCCAGCAAATACGGTATTTGTATCCGCAATAATACTTGTTAATGCTCCAGCATCTGTCATAAGGCTTACAGGTCCAGCACTAACAACACTACCAGGAGAGTATGCGTTCCATGCGTATGCTTTTACAGGGTTTGCATCAAGATAATAGAAGCTTGCTTCAAGTGTGTCATTTGCAGTATTTCCATCTCCACTTAAATCTGTGTAAATTTTAACACTGTGTATCCCTGCTGTTGTAGGCGTAAAACTGGCAAAACTTTCTTGTTGAGAAGCAGCGGCAGCCAAACTACTAATAGAAACAGTATCAATATATCCTCCTGGATTAATTTGCATAATAAAATCAAAGCTTTGTGTTGCTGAGCCATTATTAAAAGCTGTTGCCTGAGGGGCAAACGCTCCATACACTATGTTATCAATATCAATGCTCTCCGCTTTGACATCAGCAGCAATTGCTTCGTTAACAGTTATCGTTCCTGATAAACTGTGAGGTGTTGCACCATAGCCATCCCCAATAATCGAATAAGAAATCGTTTGTTGTCCAGTAATAGCACCAACATCAACGGTAACTGAAAAATTAAAAGGTCCATTTGAAGAATTAATATCTCCCCAACCACTACCACCTGCAGGAGTACTTCCCCATCCAATAACAGAAGATGTTTGTGTACTTGCATTAACAGTTGTCGAGCCAATATTTGTTCCTGAAACTACAGTAAAGCCTGTTGGAAATGTTAATTCGATATAATCAGCATATTCAGCATCTGGAGAACTGAAATCCAGATAAAAATTCAATACTATTCCGTTGGTTGAAGGAACATAGTTAGAATTACAATCAAACTGTGACATTAGCATTGCCTTTGTTTGATTTGAGTTAGTTTTCTTCGGCGCATTATTGACCGATAAATGCGTTGTTACTTGTGCAAAACTAAAGGCACAAATAAAACTTAATAAAAGGGTAAAATTTAACTTTTTCATATAGAAGGTTTTTAAATTAATATTACATTGATTTTTTGCAAAGATATTATTTTTTAACCAAAAACGAAATTATACTTTATGTTTATAACTTTCCCAATTCCATGGAGCAGCATTGGTCTCGGGTTCTTCAATAGATCCAAATTTAGAAGCATATCTTCCTTCACCGAATTTTCCATCGTAAAATGTTCTAAATTTTTTTGATGGCTCCATTATTTCAGGGTTAATTGTTCTCTTTTGGGTATAAAAATCGTCTCTTTCTTTTGTAGCATCTGCAGACAAATCATTAAATGGTTTACATTGCGGATACACTTTCTCAATTAAAAACTCTACAAACTCTTGTGATTCTGAGATATGCATTGATTCCACTTTGTATTTAAACGTCTCATGTTTAAATATATCCATAAAGCTAAGTCCAAAATATTTCTGAAATAATCTTTCTCTTTGTTTAAAAATACCTGGTGTAATTTCCTGTGATTTTCTTATCGCAGCTGGTCTTTGAGGAAGCGGATACCCTCTCCATGGGTCAACATATGGTGCAGAAGGCGTGTAAGCTAAACTCCAATAAGCAAGGTCGTCTAATAGGTTTTCCCATGCCCTAACAATAGCATTCCACTTAGCAATTGGCAAGTGGAATTCATAATCTATTCGTATATCTCTCTGTGTTAGCTCATGTGAATTTGGGATTCCAAACTTTGATTTTGAAGCTAATTCATCATACATCTCTATCTGTCGCTTGTTTTTTTCTATCTCATAAGGATTGTATGATTGTGCTTTATTAAATTCATACAAAAAAACATATCCATTACGCTGGAGGATGGTTCCCTCCATTGCCTTATCCATACCTTTCTCTATCTGTATGCGTAGAAACCGAGGTAAAGTCATTCCTTCTTCTTCACCCAAAGCTATTAAAGCTTTTATTGGTTCTATAATAAGTTCGTCTTCGAATAAAACTTCTATTTCTTTTGAATTATTACCTGCATTAGGAGTATCTTTTTGAGATTGTTTGAGGTCTTTTTTGGTTTTCATCTTCATCAACTTCAAGGTAGCTTTATTTAGCAATTTTCCCATTCCAAATTGTTCTTTATTTCTACCAAGGTATTCAAAAGATTTATCTATGGCTTCTTCGGGATCGTATTCTTCTGCCATACGAATAGCTTCTGCTTTTGAATCTTGTATTTTTTTTATCGCATCTCTTAATGCATCTAGTGTTTGTTTAAGAAGCGTATCGTCGTCATAACCCTTTTCTTCTTGTTCTGCTATTGCTGCTCCACTAAGAACCCTACCATAGAAATCACTAAATTTTCCATAGAGATTTTCGTTCATTACCTGAGCATTAAAGGCGTTTATATCATTGTGTTTCTGGGCTAAAGATTCCATATAATCCATGCATTCACACATTTTGTTGAAATCTCCACCGCTGTAATTTTTATCTTTACATTCTTGTACCATATTTCTGAATGTTCCCAATATGGCGTCAGACATTATTTTATCAATTGGCATAGGAAAGGGTTTTATCTGTTAATAATACTTTTATATTTTTGCAGTTGTTCTTCGATGTCTTCCATTTTATATGGAAAAAGTCTTAAATGGCGATGCTCCTTAATCATTTCTGGGCATAATTTCCATCCCTGCTGCCATTCAGCATGGTTTTTTTCTAGGCGTTCAACTGTTTTTCTCAAACTTTCTTTGGCCTCCTCAACAATATCTTTCATTTTTTCTTTATACTTAGAAGGGACTTCAGCGTTAGCATATATTTCAATATCATCAAGCTGTTTCCATGCATACAATAATTCTCTGTGAGACTCGTCCATTGATATTTCTACACTATTTTTGTTGGTTTCCTCCACTACCATTTGATTTAAATCCATGGCGTTTTGCATTTCATCTACTTTGTCAAGAATTCTTTGCGGACCAAGAAGGCGAATGTCTTCTTTCATTTCTTGATAAAAGTCTCTGCGCATAATATACAAGTCCTTAATCAATGCATTTGCACATTTTTCATTAAGATTTCCTAATTTGTCTTTAAATTCTTCCAATTGATTACAACTTTGCATTGCCTCTGAGAGGTTTTTTTCAGCTTCATAGGAATGTTTATAATTAGGATTGTTTGCAAATCGTTCGGCTCTTACCCGATAATATGCTTTGTATTCTTCTAATAAATTTTGTGACATAAAGAAAGGCTTTTGTTCACAACAAATATAGACAAAAACCTAAAATAAAAAAGTCTTTTTTATTAATTATTTTACAGATTCTTCCTCTACCTGAATAATTTCGTAGGTGTTTTTATTATAAATAAAGGCAAGGATTCTACATTGATTAGGGTCAATCTCTGGGTGAAGACTAAAGTCGTAAGAATAATTTGAACTATCCTTACATCCGATAGTCGGACCACTACTAATTATTTCGTCACCCCAAGTACTATTAACAGCATCACGAAGAACATGCATTTGAACATAGTTCGAAATATCAGGTACTGCTCCCATTAGGGGATTATTGTTTTTTTGCCAAGTAATAATACTATCTTCTAACAGATAAACACATAAACTATAGGGCTCGCTATCGTCAAAAAGAAATTCGGAAACAACTGTTATTTGCACTTCTTGGGTGCTTTGTTGCCAAAGAGTTTCAATCTTAATGTCAGCTAAAACCTCTTCTGCAAGTACGCTAGCTACTGAAGAACCCCAGTTCCCAAATGAAAGAATACGATTTCCACTAAACTCTCGTCGGTTAACCATTCCGCTGGGATAAGAAGATATGCCAAAAAAAGAGTTTAAATCATTTCCACAAGTCGTTCGTAAATCATCTGTGTAATCACCTCCGGCATCAGGCACGGCAAAAGAACCGGCATGAACTGCCATAATTATTAGCTGATCTCCATATACTTGTTTTAACTCGTGTGCTTCATGTGCTGCTGAGGGACAATTTGGACATTTGAAGCCAGTATAATCTTCAATCAAGACTTTTCTGACAGCAGAATCCTGGGGAATTGGATTATCTCCTCCTCCCTCAGTATAAGGTTCTTCTACAATGTCACAAGCTATAAAAGCCATTAAACTTAAAAAAAACAAATATTTGATTAGTCGTTTCATTTTTGTCTCCGTTTTAAAAACTACTCGTTATCGTTAACATTAACCCATTTGCTGCAGGAACTTGGCGACAGACACCACCGATGCAAACAATTCCTTCGCGTTGTTTTCCATAGGATAGCATTATTTTACTACCTGATTTTGTATAGCTCATGGAAGCCATATAATAATGGATTTGCTTGTCTTTTTCAGGATTGCCATAGTTATATTGGTCTAAAACTGCAAAAGACCAATGTGGCGAAATAGTATATTCTGCTAGTAATAAAGCCCAATTTCCATCATCTTGTTTGGTTGAAAGGTGTTGTATTTCTCCTCTGATTGCATGTTTTCGTTTTATCTTATAGGTCATGTCAAGCAAACCCACATTTGCATAAACATTATTTCCCTCATGACCTTCTATTACTCGCATATTATACATTAAATAAATGTAGGATGCCGTCATTTTCAATTTTGAGCTGATTTTTTTCTCTACTTCCAAGCTTAAATCTTCAAAATATTTATCCTCTCCAACTGCAAAGAAATCTGACGTATAGCCTAATGTTGCTTTTTGTCCAATAGGAATGCTATCGTTAATTTGTTGTTTATCAATTGCATAAACCAAAGAGTAATTAACCGTAAACTTCGTTCCATATTTCCCACCTAATAAGGACTTTTTCGGGAAATTGTAGATAAATTGGGTTTGAAACCCAGCCTCTCCGTTTAACTGTGTTGCATAAGGATACATGGCTGGCAAAGAATAAGTATGCTGCCGCGTAATGGTCGGCAAATAATTTATTAAAAGAGCATTTTCCTTTTCTCCTCTGTCTGAACGAAAAGACATGTTATCCACCCTCTTTGCATTCATCAAAAAAGCCATGCCTTTTTTCGAATAATTCAAATTCAATAAAAGAGCAGAGCCATTTTTATAAATATATCCGTTATCGAAAGAAGGATCGTTGTATTTCATGGCATATTCTCCCATAAAATTCCAGCCTCCACGAATAAGATTTAATCTAGTAGCATAAGCAGCAACATTCTCGGGCAATTTAAGTATAGGATCCATATCACGTTGATACTTGCTGATAAAACTTCCACCCAAAAACAGCCTTGTTTTTTTCTCTTCAAGAGCTTTAAAGCATTCATTCAATGCAATTTCGCCATCAATCCCACGCACAATTCCTTCTCCTTTATCAAAGAAAAAACGCTGTTGTCCGATTATTCCTTTTAAATAAATGCCTTTATAAGGACTATATCTGAGTTTTATTCCGTCCATTGCGTTATCATAACCAAGGTTTCTGTCTTCGTAAGCACGGAAAATCAAACCGCTTCCAAACTGCTCATAATAATTTCCTACAGTAATTTCAAAATCCTTGTGTTTATAAGAGGCAAACCTATATTGAATTCCACTTCCTTTATATCTTGAATCATATCCTTGAATTGGATTTAGATAAGATTCGTAACGAATTCCTGATGTAAAATTTCCGTTGGTATAAATAATGTTTGCAAAGGCATTCATTAAAAGTTTTTCAGGAATGGGAGGTGCTCCGATAAGGCTATCTTCATTTAAAATATGAATGTCGCTTTGAAAGTTTCCACTAACTTGCCCTCCCAAAAGATTTTGGGATTTAACAAAATTCGGGGAAAACAGTATTATTACAAATAAAACTATTAAGTACTTTATGCTTTTATTCATTTGCTTGTCTTTTATGCTGTTGGACAACAAAGTTTTCTAAATAAACCCTTAACTTTAATAAAAGGATTACTCTGCACCAGTCTCTAATCCTGCTATTAATTGAAGAATTGTTTCGTATAAAAGAATTTCATCTCCCTCGGTATAAGAATTATGTTGCCAAACAATTTCATTTTGTCCGTTAATAATAAACATATGAGGAATAGTATTAACATTCATCGCTCTTTTAAAATCTCCATTTGTATCAAGATAAATTTCATATTCCCAACCGCTACTATTTACAATTGCTCCAACCTGGCTTACTCCTCTTGAATCATCTGTTGAAACAGCTATAAGTTTAATCCCTGTTTCTTCTTGCCAATCTTCATAATATTCTGCTATAGCACTCAACTCTTTTCTACATGGTTTACACCAAGTAGCCCAAAAACTGATTAAATAAAAGTTCCCATCATTACTGAAACTTGAAGTGTTAATTGTTTGCCCTTCCAAGGTTTTTAAATCAACTGAAGGAAGTGTGGGATTTTCTTGAGAAATTGCATAGCTTGTAATAAAAATAGCTACAATTAATAATAGGATTCGATTTTTCATTTTTAGTAAATTTTATATAGTCCTTAATAGTGTTATGGGTTATTTGATAGTTCAATTACAAATAACATACCACATTAAATATCTATTTTAATACGGATATTTTTTTACTAAGTTGTGTCTCTCCAGCAATTAAACGAATATAGTATATTCCTGAAGAAAACTCGTCAGTATTAATTTGCAAAGTATTGTTTCCATGCAGTGTTCCATAATTGTTTTCTGCAACAACTTTCCCTTGTTGATTATAAACAATGCATTTTACATCCTCTTCTTTGTCCAAATAGAATGCAACATTAACAATGTCCTTTGTCGGATTTGGGAAAACATTTAGTGATTCAATATTGTTGTCTTGAATTGCTAAATAGGTATCCACTTCAAAAGGAGTAAACTCCTCATCTGAATTAAAGTTTGTTTGATGAACAATTACTTGTCCGTTTCCGTCCGTTATTTTATAATAACCTGGACTCAAAAATCCATCTCCGTATGAATCTGTTATTTGAAACTCATAGCATCCAGAAGTTTGTACGTTAATAGTATCTCTATGTATTGTTGAATTAGAAAATCCAGAAGTTTTATAAGCAAGCATGGTGCCGTTAGCATAGCGCAAATACCATTTGGTTTCACTTGCATAGGCATCTGTTCTAACTTCAATAATAATTTTCGGATGGGCTGTTTTGGACTGTTCTACAGTTTTAGTAATTGTATCATTATTTTGATTATCATCTAATCCACTTCCGTTAATATCTGTAATAACTGCTTGAAAGTTATTTGTTGGACTTAAGGCAAAACTATATGCCGGTAATTGTATTTTTGTTTTTCCAAACGGAAGTAATGTTCCTGTAAAATTATAAACAGAGTCTGTAGCATTATTAAAGTTATAAGCTATGGTAAAATTAAAGATAGTGTCTTGAGCAAGATTTTGCACTTCTATTTCGGGTGTTTCCTCTCCAGTACAACTAATTTCAGGCAATTCTAGCTCGTTTATTGATAAGTCTCTAGCATTTGGGAAGTTGACATAAACAGGATGAGCAACAGCTCCACTAATTATTTCTTGTTGTGTTTCAGAAACATATGCTGCAAACTTAATATTTCCTAATTCTATTGGAATACTGTTTAAATCAGCAGGAATTTGATAAGTGTATATGGAATCGTATAAAGAGCCTGAACTGGTGGTTGAAATGTCAGCACCCCATTGACCGGCCAACATATCTACTAAACGATGGTTATGTTCGTAAGGAGTTGACCCACCTGCTTGAGGTCCATACGTTTTGTCTTGTAGTAAAGCAACGGTGATTTTATTTGTACTTTGTGAACTGCTTCCTGTATAATAGGCTTGCACATGAACGCTAGCTATTCTTGTTTGCACGTCAACAGTGCATCTTACAGCAACGTTAACATAAGAAGATTGCGGAAAAATGGTATTAGCAGCTTGTGTCCAATTTGATCTAGACATCGCTGTTCCGCCACTACTCATACCTAAACCAGAAAAAACGTGTCGATTGACAGTTGCTGCGGGATAGCCCGTAAGATTTGACTGAGAAGCTAATGCCGCTCCGAAAGTAGTACGAAAATCTGGCTCGCCTGCACTAGGTGCAGCAAAATTACCTGTATGAATATTAACAATAATTACACTGTCTGGATTTGACGTATGAATAGCTTCTGCTATCGCATGTCCCTGAGGACAATAACCGCAGTGAATCCCCGTAAATTCTTCAATAACCACCACTTTATTTGCTGGATTTTGGTTAACAAAAACTTGTGCGTTAAGAATAACATTAAATGAAATTAAGACAACAACAGTAAATAATAGTTTTTTCATAAGTTTTGTGTTTTTTTATTTAAATGCAAATATATACATTTTTAAATGTTTTCCAAAAAATGCTTTTTTATTTGACAATTAATTTTTAATTTTGTATCTTAGTTTTATTATTTATTTAAAATAACAAAAATATGAAGAATTTTTTATTACTCCTCTCTTTATCCTTTCTTTTTTGCTCAACGAATGGTCAAAGTCTTGTGTTAACTAAATTGAGTGGCGACACCATTCACAATCAAGATGTAATTGTTATTTATAAAGACACCTTAACTTCAACAATTTACGCAGATGCTTGGGTGAAAAACATTTCAGCTCTTAGCAAAGATATTCGTGTTAAATATCATGTGATTAGTGAAGTAAGTGGCAGTGAAAATTCTTATTGTTGGGGATTAACATGCATTAGCCCTCCAGCTCCATCTCCTTCTACAGATACTGTTATTATTGACCCCGATGAATCAAAATTATTTCAAGGAGAGTATTTTCATCATGGGAATTTTGGAACAACTATCATTCGCTATACATTTTTTGACCTAGCTAATCCTAACGACAGTATTTCTTTTACTGCAGAGTTTCATATAACACCAACCAGTATTAAAGAATTAACAAATAAAATTCAGTTTTCAAATGCCTATCCAAACCCTGCAAATGATATTTGTAATTTCAATTATGAAATCCCAACAGGAATTAAAAACACTCAATTGGTTATTTATAATTTAATTGGTTCTTCTCTGTTGCAAGAAAATATTCTTCATCAAAA
Source organism: uncultured Prolixibacteraceae bacterium (assembly GCA_964550505.1). Taxonomy (GTDB): domain Bacteria; phylum Bacteroidota; class Bacteroidia; order Bacteroidales; family CAZJZP01; genus CAZJZP01. The sequence goes on from CAZJZP010000036.1 coordinate 12,595, forward strand.
AGGAACAATTAAAGTAAACACATCAACATATCCTGAAGGCATTTATTTTTATTCATTAATTGTTGAAAATAAGACATTATTTACCAAAAAATTTATTGTTAGACATTAAAAAAAGCCGCAATTGCGGCTTTTTTTTATAAATTAAATGCTGTTTTTATCTTATCTACATAATCTAGTTTCTCCCAAGTGAATAATTCCACCTCTACTTCTTTATCACCATTATATAATGAATGGAACTTCTTCTTTACAAATCTCGGGCTTCTGCCCATATGTCCATAAGCAGCTGTTTCTTGATAGATAGGATTTCTTAATTTTAATCTGTCTTCAATTGCGGCAGGTGTTAACTTAAAAATTTCTCTGATTTTTTCTGCTATTTGACCATCGCTTTGAGAAATTTTTGCTTTCCCGTGCGTATTCACATAAACTCCGATTGGTTCTGCAACGCCAATTGCATAAGATAATTGAATTAAAATTTCATCAGAAACACCGGCTGCAACCATGTTTTTGGCAATATGACGAGCTGCGTAGGCTGCTGAACGGTCAACCTTTGAAGGGTCTTTTCCTGAAAACGCACCGCCTCCATGCGCTCCTTTTCCTCCGTAAGTATCAACAATAATTTTTCTTCCTGTTAATCCAGTATCACCGTGAGGTCCTCCAATAACAAATTTTCCAGTTGGATTAACATGCAATTTATAATCATCGGTAAATAGTTTTTGTAATCTTTCGGGTAATGTTTTTAC
>CAZJZP010000037.1:0-13320 GCA_964550505.1 uncultured Prolixibacteraceae bacterium
ATACTTATGGAATTTGCACAATCACATGGGGAACAATCGTTGCTTTTGTTATGGAATGCTACGAAAACGGCATCCTGAATGAAGAACGCACAGGCGGACTTAAACTGAATTTCGGCAATGCTGATTCTTTAGATTATGAATTATCACATGAATGCTGGGGATATTTTGCAGAAAGTGAAACATCAAATCTTTTAAGTTTAGGCATTAGTTGTGGTTATAAATCATTTGAAGAAGTTGAAATAGCTTCAGCTGAAAAACATGTTGGTTCTACCCTGACTTGCATAGACATGCAGAACACTGGCGTACAAGACTTGTTGTTAGGTGATACTGATTTCCCAACATTATTCCTACTCGAAAATATTGGAACACCTGATAGTGCATACATTGGGAGCCAAGATACGCTCTTCCCTTCCAATGACAAACAAGCCTATATGTCAAGTATGCCACTTGCTTTTATTTTGGATGTTGACAATGATAGTGGCAATTAAATGCTTGTTGATCCTTTTGACCCTGGTCCCGACAGAGGAATGAAAAAAGATAATGTATGGCTTTATGAAAATACAGGTAGTAATGAAAACTATGTTTTCGAACACAAAAGCAATGGCTTTCTTCAATCAGATATGATTGATATAGGCGCAGGTGCTTTTCCCGTAATTTACGATTATGACAAAGATGGTTTGGAAGACCTTATTATTGCTAACCACGGAGTATTGGACACCTTTTATTACGTTTATGGCTTTTTAGAATGTGATTACGTCTCCAGTATTTCTTTTTACAAAAATGTGGGAACAGCTACTAATCCAGCTTTTTTGCTTGTTGACGATAATATAGCTAATATTTCACAGCAAAAACTAGAAGCTGCTGTTCCAACATTTGGTGATCTAACAGGAGATGGTTCCGACGATATGTTAATTGGAGATGTTGATGGGAATCTTCATTTATACACTAACTCCGCAGCTCCTAATCAACCGCTAAATTTTAGCTTATCACAAACAAACTACCAAGGAATAGATGTTGGACACAACAGCACTCCTCAGTTAATTGATATGAACAAAGACGGCTTGTTGGATTTAATCGTTGGGGAAAGATACGGCACTATTTTTTATTATGAAAATACTGGCACAAGTAGTGCTCCTGTATTCACTTATATAACTGATAGTTTAGGCAAAGTATCTGTATCTAATTGGAATTTTGCTTACAGAGCTTATTCTACACCTCATTTTTTCCTTGATTCTGTAGGAAATCTAGCTTTAGTTGTTGGAACTAACCAAGGTTATACTTTGTATTATAATAATATTGAAAATAATCTTAGTGGACATTTTACACTGCAAGATACTATTGGTTATTTATTGGATTCCTTGCACACTTTTGCCAAGCATGGATTACGAGCAAATCCAAGTATCGGTGACTTGAATAATGACGGATATAAAGATTTACTTATTGGTGGTTATTCTGGTGGTTTGTATTATTTAGAAGGCATTAAACCTTATCCTATTCAAATGGGAATTAAAGAAAAAACGACTTATGAAAACTTTCATTTAAAAGTCTATCCTAATCCTACTAATGATTTCTTAACAATAGAAAATCCCTTTAACAAAGAAAATATTATATTCAGTATTTACGATGTTTCAGGAAAAAAATACTTGGAAATAGAAAGTTCTAAGGCAAAAATTGAAATACAAACAAGGAATTTCGCTGAAGGATTTTATTTTATAAACGCTGTTCATTCAAAGGGAATTGCAAATGCTAAGTTTATTGTTATTCACTAGTTTCCTGAATGGTAAAAAACAATTTTGATTTCGCATAATCAATTTTCGCATGGTATTTATCTAATATATCTCCGCCCAAAACACCTATTACTGGTGGTAGTTTCAGCAAAGCATAGGATTCGTTTACATGTTGTAAATCTACTAAGACAACAGTTATATCATTGATTTTCAGATTCCCTATGGAAAATTCTTCTAACTGACATAACATACTTTCCATAGTGTTTGTTCCAATACCTGACGACAGATGCTCTGTTTTTTCTATCTTGACATCAAATTCCTGCATTTTTCCATAATCCAAAACTGTTCTGGATGCACCTGTGTCAATTACCAATTTGGCTTTAACACCATTAATAACAACATCTGTTATTAAATGAATACCAATACCTTCTATCTGTAATTTTTGTATTTTTTTTGAAATTCTTTTCAATAGTATTTTTTTTAGAAGTTTGGAGTAAGCGAATATTTCTTATAAAATCCTTCAATATATTCAACAGCTTCTTCGGGCGTATCAACTAAATGAAATATATCCATATCTGTTGCACAAATATTTTTTTCTTCGAGTAAAACATTCTTAATCCATTCCAACAAGCCTTGCCAATATGATTTTTTTACTAAAACAATTGGAAAGCCAGCAATTTTCTTTGTTTGAATTAGAGTAAGAGCTTCAAACATTTCATCCATTGTTCCAAAGCCTCCAGGCATTACAATATAGCCTTGAGAATATTTCATAAACATTACTTTTCTAACGAAGAAATACTTGAATGTAAGCAATTTATCATGGTCGATAAAAATATTTGCATCCTGCTCAAAAGGTAAATCAATATTTAATCCAACCGATTTTCCACCTGCAAAATGGGCACCTTTATTTGCAGCTTCCATGATTCCAGGACCTCCACCTGTGATAACTCCGTAACCTTTTTTGGTTAACAAATAAGCGGTTCTTTCTGCCATTTTATAATATTCATGAGAAGCTTTTGTTCTTGCAGAGCCGAAAATGGATACACAAGGACCAATTTCTGTTAGTTTCTCAAAACCTTCAACAAACTCTGACATTATTTTAAATATTTGCCAGGAATTATTTGTTTTTACCTGATTCCAATCTTTAGGAGCAAATGCTTCGCGCATTTTCATCAATTCTTCTTTGGTTAATTTTGTCATAAACTATGCGTTTTAAGTTCTTAATACTTCAGCTAATGCAATAGCTGTATATGTTTTTGTGTTAACTATCTCTTCAGGTGTTCCTTCTGCAGTGATTTCTCCCCCTTTTTCTCCCCCTTCTGGTCCCATATCAATAATATAATCTGCCGATTTAATAACATCCATATTGTGTTCAATAATGATTATTGAATTTCCTTTATCAACCAATTTATTGATAACATCCAGTAATGCTCTTACATCATCAAAATGCAAAGCAGTAGTTGGTTCATCGAGCAAATATAATGTTTTTCCTGTATCTTTTCGTGAAAGTTCCGTTGCTAATTTTATTCGTTGTGCTTCACCTCCCGATAAGGTAATAGATGATTGACCCAAGGTAATATATCCCAAACCTACTTCTTTAAGGGTTTTGAGCTTGTTTCTGATAGCCGGAATTTGACTAAAAAATTCATAACCTTGATTAATGGTCATGTTTAAAACATCACTAATAGATTTTCCTTTAAAGCGAATTTCCAAGGTTTCTTTGTTGTATCGTTTTCCATGACAGCTATCACATTCCACATAAACATCAGGTAAAAAGTTCATTTCTATGGTTTTTACGCCTGCACCTTTGCATTCTTCACATCTTCCACCGCTAACATTAAAGGAAAATCTTCCTGCTTTGTAATTTCTTATTTTAGATTCGGGTAATAAAGCATAGAGTTTTCTAATTTCATCAAAAATCCCAGTATAAGTTGAAGGATTGGAACGTGGTGTACGACCTATTGGAGATTGATCGATAGAAATTATTTTATCAATATGCTCTAATCCTTTGAGATTATCAAAATCCAAGGCTTTTTTCACAGAACGATAAAAGCTTTTGCTAATAGCTGGCTGTAAAGTTTCATTAATAAGCGTAGATTTTCCACTACCAGAAACACCTGTAATACAAAGCATTACTCCGAGAGGAATCCGTACATCAATATTTTTCAAGTTATTTCCCCTTGCTCCTTTTATTTCGATAAATGCCTTTGCTTTTCTTCTTTCTTCTGGGATGGGAATAGTCAATTTCTCATTCAAATACTGTGCAGTACAGGATTCTTGTGCTAATATTTCGGTAACGCTTCCTGCTGCGACGATTTTACCACCTTTTTTTCCTGCTCCCGGACCAATATCCACTACGTAATCAGCAGACATAATCATATCTTTATCGTGTTCCACCACTATAACGGAGTTGCCTAAATCTCTTAATGATTTAAGCGAAGCTATTAACTTATTATTATCTCGATGGTGTAAACCTATACTGGGTTCATCCAAAATATAAAGCACAGAAACCAAACGCGAACCAATTTGCGTTGCCAATCGTATTCGTTGGGATTCCCCACCTGATAATGAACGACTTTCGCGCATTAAGGATAAATATTCTAGGCCTACATCAATTAAAAATCCTATTCTTTTTTTTATCTCTTCGATAATTTCTGTAGCAAGAATCCTATTTTTTTCCGTTAATTTCGTTGGGAGTTTTCTGAAAAAATCGCGTAATGATATTAAATCCATCTCCGCTAATTCCGCTATATTTTTACCAGCTATTTTAAAAAACAATGCTTCCTTTTTTAAGCGAGTACCTCCACATTCAGGACAGTTTTTTTTGTCCATAAAACTTTCGCTCCAGGATTTTAAGGATTTTGATTGTTTTTCTTTTTGCTGAGCATTAATAAAATGAATTAAACCTTCAAAATTCAAATTATATGTTGTATTAACGCCAATATATTCATTATACACTGTTAATACTTCATTGGTACCATATAAAATGGTATTCAGTGCTTCTTCGGATATATTTTTTATAGCAGTATCCAAATTGAAGGAATACTTATTACCCAAAGCTTCAATTTGCCTAAAAATCCAGGATTGCTTGTATTTTCCTAATGGAGCTAATCCTCCTTTTCGAATACTCAGATTCTCATCAGGAATAATCTTATTCATATCGATTTCCAGAATAGTTCCCAAACCATTACATTTTGGACAAGCACCATAAGGAGAATTAAAAGAAAAGCTGTTCGGTTCTGGAATAGCGTAAGCTACACCACTTTCCTCGCACATTAAGTTACGGCTATATAAGCGTGTATTTTTTGTAGAAATATCTAGTATTTTAACAATAGCTTCCATTTCTAAAGCTGTGGAAAGTGAAGCATGCAGTCGCTTCATGTTTTTTTCGCTAAGTTCAAGATGGTCGATTAATAAATCAATATCATGGATTTTATAGCGATCTGTCTGCATTCCTGCTTCCAAATCATGAATTTTCCCATCAATATATACTTTCAGATAGCCTTTTTTACGAAGAGATTCAAAAAGTTCTCTGTAGTGTCCTTTTCTTCCTACAACTAAAGGAGCTAATATTTGTATGGTTTTGCCGGAATAATTCTGCTGAATAATATCCATGATTTCTTCGTCCGTATAGCTATTTAATTTTTTTCCTGTATGCATGGAATATGCATCAGAAGCTCTGGCAAATAAAAGACGAAGGTAATCATATATTTCAGTTACCGTTCCAACGGTTGAGCGGGGATTTTTATTGGTTGTTTTTTGCTCAATAGCTATCACAGGACTTAAACCAGTAATACTGTCAACATCAGGTTTTTCCATTTTACCAATAAACTGACGTGCATAAGCGGAAAAACTTTCTAAATATCTGCGTTGCCCTTCAGCAAAAATAGTATCAAATGCTAAGGATGATTTTCCACTTCCACTAAGTCCTGTAAAAACAACTAAAGCATTATTTGGGATGCGAAGATTGATGTTTCGCAAATTATGTACTCTTGCTCCTTCAATGACTAAGTCCTTACTCCCCGACATAATGAATTAGATTTCTTCAATAAAAAAACTCTTATCGAGCAACATATTATCATTCATAATTTCCTTTTGCAGAAAATCATATTTCAGCGCTTCTTGGTTTATTGGCAGGTATATTTCGTATGTTTTTTTACTGGTATTTGTTAAAGAGTTTTTTCTAAGCCAAGGATTAAAATCTTTTAACACACGATAATTGAAACCTTGATCAATAGCAAAAGCGGCTAAATCTGGAATGCTTTCAGATATTTCTATTTTCCTTAAAGGAACGGGAGGATATAGATCTTTTTTCCTAAGATGAAAGCCGTATTCTGTCGGATTTTCCATAATTAATTTCACAGCAACAATCCTATACAGATAACGAGATGTTTCTTCATTCAAAAGCAAGTCGAAATAATTATCACAATTTTGTGATTGCAAAGCTTTATCTATAGTGCCGTAACCTGCATTATAGCTAGCTGTAGCAGTAATCCAACTCCCATATTTACGATAGGCTTGGGATAAGTATTTACAAGCAGCTGCTGTTGATTTGTAAATATTATATCTTTCATCCACTTCAGCATTGACTTCCAATCCAAAACTAGTAGCCGTAGTTTTCATAAACTGCCAAAAGCCAGCTGCACCGGCAGGAGAAACAGCATTTGTTAAATTGCTTTCGATAACGGCTAAATACTTGAAATCAGTGGGAATATTGTTTTTTTTCAATATAGGCTCAATGATTGGAAACCATCGGTATGCCCTTTTAAACAACAAAAAACTACTAGAGTGCCAATACGTATTAACCAAAAGCTCTCTATCCAATGATTCTCTGACATAGTAAAGATTTGTTGGTATTGTTTCTGTGGCAAAAACAACTGTTTCCGGCATATAAACATTAAAAATTTTATAATTTTTTCTAGCCATATTACGATAATCGTCTTCTGAATATTCGTTCGGAGAAGAAGAAAATACCATTAATAGCTTTAGAATTGCAAGAATTATGATTAAGCCTAAAAGGCTTAAGAAGATTTTAATTTTCATATTTACAACAAATTAGATTCCCTTGTTTTTATTTTTATTTGCTATTATAAAAAGACTTATAAAAACGGTAAAGATAAAAACAAGTATTATAATGAACAAGGTAAGAGATTGATTTGTTGAAAAAAGCATAAAGTAATTATTCAAAAATATGCTAATCAATATAATAGCAGTAAAAATCCAAGCTACTGTATTATCTTTCAATCCCAAATAAGACAAATGGTGAGTGGTATGGTCTTTACCTCCAATAAAAGGAGATTTTCCTTTTGCAATACGCTTATAAAAAACAGTAATGGTGTCTGATAATGGAAGAATAAAGGCTAGACCCAATGACAAAAGATTTTTATATTGGGAGAAGCTTTCATAACCGAAATCGAAATTTAATATGTATTTAATTCCATAAGCAGCAAGCAATACACCTAAAAACTGACTTCCAGTATCTCCCATAAACATTTTTGAAGGAAACCAATTGAAAATGAGAAAGGCAAATAAAGCAGCAGTTGTTCCTAAGATAATGATAAAATCAACACTTTCCCAATTCCCATTAAAGAAAATAAAGGATAAAACAGTAAGAAAAACGCCTAAAGATGCAAGAGTAGAAACGGCATCCATATTGTCCAGCATATTAATGGAATTCATTATACCAACAACCCAAAGTAGTGTAATGATATAATTGAGCATTTCATTATCAAAAAAATGAATATAAAGTCCTGAACTTATGAGGATAAATGCTGCCAAAAACTGAGAGAAAAGCTTTACAAAGGGTTTTGTATTAAAGGCATCATCGAATAATCCCAACATAAAGCCCACAGTTGAGGCAAAAACAATTCCCAGTATTTGGATATTTAAAAAGAGATTTGTTCCTTGTAATATAAAAGACACGGCTATTAATGATAATAAAAAACATATATAAAAACTAATGCCGCCTAAAGAAGGTTTTGCTGTTTTAGACCATCTGATTACCTCATTTTTATTGCGGATACCTAAAGTTCGAGCAAAACGCAAAAGCAAAAAATTAATTAAGCCCGAAAAGATAAATAATCCAAAAAAGAAAATGATATATAATATTTCCACCGCATTTATTTTATAAGCGCTGCAAATTTATAAAATAATACGCATTTTAAAAAATCTCTTTTAAAAAAGGAGCAGTTTTATCTTTTTCTGATAAAATGGGATTTTGTATTCCCCAATTAATCCTGATGTCTGGGTCGTTCCATCTAATAGCTGCATCATGTTTAGCTGAATAAAAAGCACTGCATTTATATTGAAGTATAGTATTATCTGCCAAAGATAAAAAACCGTGTGCAAAACCTGTTGGAATATAAAACTGATAATTATTGTCTTCTGTTAGTTCCAGCATACAATATTTTCCAAAACTAGGCGAAGCTTTTCTAATATCGACAGCTACATCAATTGCTGCTCCTTTAACCACACGTATAAGTTTAGCCTGAGCAAAATCATTTCTTTGAAAATGTAAGCCTCTTAAAACGTTTTTAGCAGAAATTGATTGATTGTCCTGAACAAAAACTTGTTTTTCAATTTTTGCATCAAATTCAGCTTGATTATATGATTCGAAAAAACTCCCCCGCGCATCTTTGAACATTTTAGGTTTTATAAGATATAAGCCTTTTATTTTTTGTTCAATTACTTCCATGATTAATAATCCTATTTGTTAGTTCTTCGTTTAAATATATTCCACCACTTATTCTTTTCTTTTTCCTGCTCATCAGAATCGTAATATCCACCATATGCTTGTGAATATCCGTAGCCGAAAGAATAACGGTTGTAACTAGAAGCATAGCTGGAAATAGTATGATCTACAGCATTTAAAATACAAGAGATTTTTTTAATATTACTCTCCGAGTATAATCGTTCCACATTTTGAATAAACATCCGCTTGGAATGATTTGCCTTCATAATGTAAATCGGATAATCCGCTATTTGCAAAGTACGCATAGCATCGGCAACAAGACCAATGGGAGGATTATCAATAACAACATAATCATATTTCTTTTTCATTTCTTCCATAACTTCATCCATGCGTTTGCTGAGTATTAACTCTGATGGATTTGGAGGTACAGGACCTGCTGTTATAAAATCCAAATTTCCAATTGCACTATGATTAATACAATCTTCAATACTATCTCTTCCTGAAAGTATGGTACTTGTTCCTTTTTTATTGTCAACTCCAAAACCATAATGAATTTTTGGTTTTCTCATATCAAAATCGACCAACAATACCTTTTTATTGGAAAAAGCAATAATACCCGAAAGGTTTATTGCAATAAAAGTTTTTCCTTCTCCTGATATAGTTGATGTTATTGAGAGTATTTTGGGACCTTCGGAACTATCAATAAACTGCAAATTAGCTCTTATTAATCGTAAAGATTCAGCAATTAATGATTTTGGTTTCTTGTCCACTATCAGTTGAGACATTGGCACAGTAAGATTATACTTTGGAACAATTCCGAGTACAGAAATATCAGTATATCGTTTTATATCGTTAATTGAAGTTACATTATTATAAAATAAATAGCTTACTACAATTATGATAATACTAATGATAAATGCTGCCAGAATAGCGCCGATAAAGAGTATTTTTTTATTCGGATAAATTGGGCTGGATGGTGTGATAGCTGTCTCTAATATCACATTCTGGGAAACATAACCTGCTTTGCGAATAGCATATTCCGTTTTTTTCTCAATCAGTTGATTATAAAACTGTTCATTAATGGAATATAATCTCTCTAAACGGGTGTATTCCATGGCATTATATCCTTTTTCACCAGGATTAGCTGAGGCTTCATACTGATTCAGCTTTTTTTGCATTTCTGCTTTGCGTTTAGATACATTTTGCTTAAAACTAACAATAGCATCAAATAATAATCGCTTTTGTACTTCTATTTGGTAATTAATAGATTCAATCTGACCACTACTTTCAGTAACATTATACAGCAGTTTTTCTTTTTGTATTAAAGACTCTTGTAAAGATTTTAATAATGCTGAAATGCTTCCTTGAAACTCACTACCAGAAATAATTGCAAATAATTCATAGGTATCAATGTCTTCTTTAGCCAAATCTTTTTCAAAACGAGAAAGAAGCATTTCTTCGAATTCAAGATTTATCACAGCATCTTCATACTTGGTTATTTGAGAATAAATCGTCGGTAAAGGTCTGAGATTTGTTGTATCAATATTATTTACTCGCCTAAAACTATCCAAATCACGCTCCGAATCAAAAAGGTTATCATAAACCAATTCCAATTGTTGATCAATAAAATCTAAAACACTATTATCACTTTCCGCTTTTTTCTCTACATCATATACCTGATATTCTTCCGCAATTGCATTGGCAATATCTGAAGCTCTTTTGGCATTTCTATCTTCCACCATTATTTTAACGGTATTAGAAACTTCACTTAATATTCCTATTCGGATATTTGGAATGTATATATTATGAATATTCTCAGGATTATTAATCATGAAGAAATAAGTATCCTTTAACTGACTCGCATTAATCTTATTATCTTTTACAAGATTTTTATTATATGAAAGACGGATATCCATTCCTTCAATGGAATACTTGGAATCGGCTTTTAAATCATGATTATAATTCTGTCCATTTAAGGAATAAGAAATCGAAAAAACTCCTTGTGTTGAACAATCAACAAATATTTTCTTGCCATATAAACTGTTATTAATAACATCAGCATCTACAAGAAAAGGGCTGTTAATATATATTTCGTTATTTAAGACATTCCCTTCAACAAAATAACTGATTTCTAGAGGAAGTTTGTTTAATGCGCGTTTTAGAAATTTTGTAGATTTAAGTTGTTCCAGTTTTTCGGATAAATCATCTTTATAATAATATGAATTTGAAGGAGATAGAACCTTGGTTGCTTGATTTTCATTATTTAATTGAATAACTGCATTTGCTTGATAAATTGGTTGTGTATATCGTAAATATAAAAAACTAATAATAAAGAAAATTAAAAAGATAGGTAATATTATTTTTAGTCTTTTTATTACAATATGCAATAAAAGCTTAAAATCCAGTTCATCATTTAATTGTGGTTTTATTTTTGCTGCCATTGTCTTTTCGCTCTATTTAACTAAACCATAAATAATTAATGCAGTAGAAAAGATTGTTAAGTATGGAGATATTTGCTGAATAATTCTTTCCCCATATCTTGCTCTTGGTTCTACATAAATAATATCATTTGCTTGTAGCACAATTCCTGCTAGTTCAACTTCTGAAATTTTCGATAAATCAATAGAATATACTTTTGTATTTGTTGGATTTCCTCTAATAATTCTAATGGAATGTGCTTTACCATCAATAATACCACCCGCTTCAGCAAGAGCTTCTATTAGCGTTGTATTTGGATTGGATAGTATTACCACTCTTGCTTTTGTTTTTTCTCCTCCTGGGAAAACAACAACACGCATATTTGTAACACGTAACTGAACAAAAGGATTGTTATAATACTTTGTATATTCTTGCTCTAAATAGCTTTCTGCTTCTCGTAAGGTCATTCCTTGTAATTCTTGCCTACCAATTACTGGCAATTTCACTGTTCCGTCATATTCTACAAGATAATCAACCGTTCTTTCCCTATCCATTTGCGTTTGTTTATCCATATTTTCAATAGGATCAATCAACTTCTCTCCATCATTAGTGTAAAGTATAAAACTTAGTTTATCATTGGGGGCAATTCGATATTCTTCCAGTTTTGCTGTTGATATATCTTCAAAACTATAATTGTTTTTAGCATGAAACATACGCTCAGGAACTAAAACTTTAGTACAAGAAGTTAAAATCAAAGCAATACATATCAAATAGAAAACTCTCATTATTTATTATTTATAATTATTTATCATACGAAGCACAGGCTGTAAGGTTACACTAGCTTTTGTTCAGCAATTTTGTGTATAAAGCGTCCATGTCCTTTACCAAACGGTGATATGAGAATGCTTTTTCCACAACTCTTAAACCGCTCATTGCCATTTGTCTTCGACTATCTTCATTCTCCACCAATTCCTTTAATTTTTTGGTAAAAGTACGAGAATCTTTTGACTTTACTAAAAATGCGGTTTTATCTGGCACAACAATATCCTCAACTCCGCCTACGTTTGTTGTAACAACTGCAACTCCTGAAGCTTGTGCTTCAATAATGCTAACGGGTGTTCCCTCGTTTAAAGAAGTCAATGCAATAATGTCCATAGCGGCGTTCACTTTGTCCATTTCGCTCAACCACGAAGTAAAAACAACATCAGCTTGTTTAGCAGATTTTGAAGATATTTTTAATCCCAAATTCCGAGCGTATGCTTCAGTTTCTTTTCGTAATTCACCATCTCCTACAATAAATGCTTTGACACTTTGGCTTGTTTGCTTTTTCATTTTAGCAAAGCTTTCCAAAAACAAAGGGTGGTTTTTCACTGGAACAATCCTCCCCACAATTCCTATTGCAATATCTTCCTCTTTTAATCCATATTTTTCACGAAAATCTTTTCTTTTTTGTTCTTTATCTATTGTAAATTTGGATAAATCAAAGCCTAAAGGAATCACCGCAATTTTGGAAGCTTGACAAATAGCATATCTTTCCACTAAATCGTATTTTTGTTTCTTACTAATGGCAATTATCGTATCGGTTTTTTTAGCTAATCTCCTTTCAACTTGCTGATAAAAATAAGATTTGGCTCCACTAAAATACGCATCAAAAACATGTCCGTGAAATGTATGCACTATAGCTTTTACTCCCATTTCAGAGGCGGCTCTTCTTCCTAAGGCTCCAGCTTTAGAAGCGTGGGTATGAACTATATCCGGTTTGAATTCAGCAATAATTTCTTTTATTCTTCGATAAGCTTTAAGATCATTTCTGAAATGAATTTCCCTCTTCATCTCCTTGATGATAATCGGTTCTATTCCCAAATTTTTAACGATGTATTCTGAATTTTTTTCCGTTTTATCATTGGCTCCACCCACTAAGATTGTATCGTACTCAGGAGCCATATATTTAGTTAGATTGGCAGCATTATAGGTTACTCCTCCTAAATTAAATCGATTAACTATTCTCAATACCTTTGCCATGCTATTCTATATTTTTACTATACCATAATTGAAAGACCAGCAAACCCCATATTCTAGCAGCTGCATCTTTTGGATTTACTGAAAGAAATTGCTGTTTTAATCTGATTAAAGCACTGTAATCAAATAAAGCTTGCTCTTTAATCCGTTCTTCATTAAAAATTTTTTCGTCCAAAATCGGCATTAATTCATTTTTCAACCAATCCTGCATTGGCACTTCAAATCCATGTTTGGGTCGTTGTGCTATATCATCTGGTAAAAACTCTTTAAAACTATCTTTTAATATTCGTTTTCTGCCATTTTCATTAATTTTATGATTTGTTTCCAAACTATTGGCAAATTCCACTACTTCGTGGTCAAGAAATGGCACCCTAACTTCAAGAGAATTACCCATCGACATTAAATCCACCTTTTTCAACATATCATTTGGTAAAACAAAACGCTGATCATACATCAAGTAATCCG
>CAZJZP010000038.1:0-13256 GCA_964550505.1 uncultured Prolixibacteraceae bacterium
GATTTTTTTTTTTGAAAGAAAGCCTTCAGTTTTTCTAGAATAATTTCGGGTTCTTCCATTCTCCCGCAGCCGTATAATCCGCTGGCTAATTCTCCACTAGCTGGTTCAATGATTATATTTCCTTGCGCGGCTAGTTTTTTGATATTTTCTTGTGTTTGTGGATGCTTGTACATGTCCAGATCCATTGCAGGAGCAATTATCACAGGACATTTTGCAGCTAAAAAAGTGCAACTAAGCAAATTATCAGCTATTCCATTGGCAAATTTTGCAATGGTATTGGCAGAGGCAGGAGCAACCAGTAATAAATCAGCCTGATTTCCTAAATCAACATGAGAATTCCAACTCCCGTCAATGGGGTCGAAAGGCTCGGTAAGTACATTTTGTTGACTTAGCGCAGAAAGTGTTAGCGGTGTAATAAAATCTTGAGCAGCATCAGTCATAATGACTTGAACTTCTGCATTTTCTTTTTTTAGTAAGCGAACTAAAAAACAAGCTTTGTAGGCAGCAATACTGCCAGTAATACCAATAATGATTTTTTTGCCTTTAAGCATTAGGGAAAAGCCTTAGTCGTTATTTTCTATTTCTTCTGCTTCTGGTTTGCGATAGTAAATTTTTTCGTTTTCAAACTCATGAATGGCGTAAAGTGTAGGTTTAGGAAGACGTTCATAGTAGCGTGCAATTTCAATTTGCTCTCTGTTTTCAAAAATTTCTTCCAAATTGTCTGTTGTTAAAACAAATTCTTCGATTTTTTGATCTAATTCTGTTTTTAAATCTTTTTGAATTTGGTTTGATCTTCTTGATAATACAACAATACTCTCATAGATATTTCCAGTGAGATTATCAAAAACATCAGTGTTTTTAGTAGTTGCGGTAGTTTCAGCTTTTATTTTTTTATAGTCCATAATAATATCAACTTTGTGTTATTTTATCAATTTGTTTGTCAGCATTGTTTTTAATACTGATAATATCTTTTAAATAATTACTTTCAGGGTACAAAAATACAAATTTTTCATAAGCTTGTATCGTATCTTCAAATCTTTCTTTCTGTTTTGTTGCAATACTATTGGCTGCATATTCGTAACTTGCTTTAACTCTGTAATATAGTGCTTTTTCTTTGTATTCAGATTCGGGATATTCTTTTGCAAAATGCTCTAAGGCATAAATAGCTGATTTATAATCCCTTGTTTTGTAATAATTATATGCAGTCAGATAAGTTTTCGTTTCTATTTTATAACGGAGTTTATCCATTAATTGATTGCAGGTGTCCACTCTCTCGCTTTCAGGATATCTATTTATGAAAAGTTGAAATTCATTAATAGCTCTTTTGGTCATTTCTTGGTCTAATGATGGTTTTGGAGACTGCAAAAATTTGCAATATGCACTCATAAAACTGCTTTCTTCAGCATATTTGCTATTTGGAATTGTTTTGGCAAGATTTTGAAAATGGTAAGCAGCCATATAATAATCACCTTGTCCGTAGTATGAATAAGCATAATAGTAATAAATTTTTTCTACTTTTGAAGTACCTCTATAAATGATTACTAATTCGTCAAAGAGCTGCATAGAACGAAAATAGTCGCCTTTTTGATAGTATTCAATGGCTTTTTCATATTTTTTTTCAGGATCATCGCTACGAAGCACTTTTTGGTATTCACTGCAGGAAGAAGCCAAAATGCTGATAAGAATGATTAATATACTATACTTTGTTTTTTTTAACATGCTGCAAAACTAATAAATTCAATTCTATAGCTGAACGTAAATTGTGAAAAAAAAGTATTTTTTTTATGCAGATGCTTTAAATATCTCTGATAATAAATACTAAATAATCTCCTAAGTATTTGAAACCGCCCTTTTTATATAGTTGGAGCGCTGCAATATTATCTTTATGCACCTCTAGTTTAATCTGCATCTTTTTTTCTTTGGCAAACTGCAAGCATTCCTTCAGCAATAGTTTTGCTAAGCCATTATTCTGCCATTCTTTATTTATTCCGAAATGGTGAAGGTAAATTCTCCTTCCATCATTAGTTAACCAAGCTGATCCAATTACATGAAATTCAAGGTTTTCCATTATTAAGAGTTTGCCACCAATTTGAAGTGTATTCTCAATTACCGCATTATTATCCCCTCGCATTGGATTGCTTAAGTCTAAGGATTCCCAAAGTTGCATTAGCTTAGGATAGTCTTTTGGAAGATAATCTCTGATAATAACCTTATTCATTCAAATGAATTTTTTGGGTTGGATTACCCGCATCTCCACCGCTTTCCATTTTATCCATTAAAATAAATTTATCCATATAAATGATTAGTTCCTCATTTTCAAACCAAAAGTCTTGACCTGGAACAGAGGTGCAGATACCACCGCAGCTAAACATAACGGGACGATCGAATTTTTGCATCTTGTCAACTTTTCCGTTTTTCATTGTTAGCACTACAATGCGACAAATATCTTCATAATCATGGAGCAATTGTTGGTTGATAATCACAAAAGCCATTTTTGTTCCATCTGGTGACCATGCAGGATTAGATATTCCATCAATATCTTCATAAATGCTGAAAAGAGTTCGTGATTTTTGCTTCTCTATATCGTATATTTTTACATCTAAATCAGAAAGATACACTAAATAGTTTTGGTAGATGCTAGCAACAGCAGGACATTTAAGGGCAGCACTTACTTCGGGGATAAGATCCACTTTTTGTCCATCACTACTGATAATGATGTAATCTGTACAAGAAGCTTCTGCTTTTACCTCTTGCAAACTATAGTTTTCTTGCGCATAAATACATTTTAAGAAAAAGAAAGCGACGAATAATAAAATTAAATGTTTTTTCATTGTTTAAGCGTTTTGTTTTTGCAAAAATAGTAAAAAACAATAAAAGATTAATGCTTAGAAGTTTATAATTTTAATTTTTTTCTTATATTTGTAAAAAAAATTAAGATTATGCGTATAATATCTTTTTTAGCTTTAATAATAGCTATAGTATCATTAATCGTTGGAGTTTATTGTCAAGTGATAATTGTTCCGAAGTATAATGCTAGTTTACTAGGTGATTCGGCTTTTATTTATTATAGTGATATGAAATTTCTCTTGGGAATAATAAGCTTATTTGGTGGAATCACTGCAGCATTACTTGGATTAATTACCGGAATTAAGAAACAGAGAATTGGATGGTTTGCTTTTCTTATTTCGATTGTTCCAATAATTCTAGGTTTATTGCAGGCTACACATGTGTTTTCATAATTTAGCTTGAAAAATTTCTGATGAGATATAAAAGATTTAGTTTTTTAGTGATAGGAATTATTGCTTTATGTTTTTTTTCTATTTTACATGCATGTAAGAAGAATAAAGCCCAGGAAATTCTTATTAACGGTCGTATTTTCGACCCAAATTCCAATAAAGCTGTTTCCAATGCAACTGTTCGTCTTCAAGTTACATCTTTTAGCGGGAGTATCTATACTTCAGGATACTCCGATTTAATTGTTGTTACAACAGATGAATCTGGAAACTTTGTGATGGATTTTCTTTCTCAGCAAACCGATAATTATAAAATTAGTATTACTGCTCCTAATTATTTTATGGAAACATATATCGAAGATGCAGAAAAAATAAATAATACGAGTACACACAGTTTGCAGTATAATCTTTATCCTGAAGCATATATAAAACTTTTTGTTCGAAATACGAATCCATTTGACAGTTTGGATATGATATCTTATTCCTATAATTCAGCTATGCCTGCTTGTAATGATTGTTGTAATAATACCGTTTTTAAAGGATATGGAGAACAATATACAGATACTATCCTTTGTCGTTTGTATGGTAATCAAGATGTTGAATTACAATGGAATGTAACAAAAGATAATCAAACGACTATTCAAACACAACAAATATTTTGCCCAGCATCAGATACAACAGAGTACACTATATTATATTAATACCTAATAATTGAGGTTTTTTTTGGATTTATCGTTTTATCGCATTTAAGATTTCTCTTTTACCTTTAGGTCCTATTTGCTTAATAATTTCTAAACCTTGGCTTTTAAGAATTCTTTTAATTTCTCCCTTAACGCAATAGGTAGTGAAAACGCCATTTTTTTGCATTGCAGCTGTGATTTTTTGTAAGATTTTTGCAGTCCACATTTCCGGCTGTACATTAGGAGAAAAGGCATCATAAAATATCACATCATAATATGATAAAGGGAGATTTACTTGCTGTAGTTTTTTATCTTCCTTAAAAATTATAAATTGATCTGTAATTATTTGCTTTTTATTCCAATCAGCTTGGTGGATTTTGCTAAAAATGGCAGATTCCTCTTTATTATTTGCAAATTGCAATGCTTCGATTTCATTTTTTTGTAGTGGAAATGCTTCAATAGCATGATATTCAATGCAAATTCCGTTTTGCATTGCATAAAGACAAGACAGCAGTGCGTTAAGAGCAGTTCCAAAACCAACTTCTAAGAGTTTTATGCTGTTTTTTCCTTTGATTTGTGCTAATCCGTATTGAATAAAAACATGTTCTGATTCGCTTCTTGCTCCATGAACTGAGTGGTAATATTCGTTTAATTCTTCTACGAATATGCTGGTACTGCCATCAGCTGTTTTAATAATTCTTCTTTTCATTTTCCTATTTATTAAACAAAAGTTGTATGTCAAGAACACTATCATTAACTGTTTGTTGGTTAATAAGACTTGGAATACCTGACATGGAATAGGAACTAAACAATCCAGTATTTTCGTGCATATACAATACCAAATTTTCTTTATCGTAAGCGATTTTTCGCGGATTTGTGCTGCTTAGTATTTGAACCAAACTATTGTTGTAATATTTGTATTTGTATAATCCGTTTGTATGCGCAATATAGTATTCTCCTTTAGCGATTTCTGCTACATCATAAATTTCTCCAACAGGAATTGTATGTGGAGTCCATGAATTATTATCGCTAATTTTGTAGATTTCCATTATTCCTTGTCCAGCATTATTTCCAAAACAAAAAACAGCATCATCGTCGTAATCAAAAAGAGCGATTATTTTATGAGAAATAAAGTGACAATTGTGCATAAATAAGGAAGATGGGTGTAAAAGCATAATGGCATTAGCTCCACTAATTCCACGGATACCAACAATATAATAATAAGATGACTTGTATGCGAAAACAGGATAAAAATCCGGAATATCTGTGGGAGTGCTTTGAATTAAACTTCCCGAACTGCTATATATTTTGAAGAGATTATCATAATATAAGCTGATTAAAACTTCATTGTTTTCGACACAAAGATGTGTGCAAAAGGGGAAGGGAGGATTGGGAATTGCAGGAATATTCCAGTTTGCTGTTTGTGTTTCCGTGTTATAAGCTACTATGTCGCCAATAATATTCCCAGCAATAATCAGTTGTTGATTTTTGCTATCAACTGCTGCGGCAGAAAAATCAGTGTATATTGGATTCCATAATGTTGATTGGAAACTGCTGTCAAGCATTTCGACAATAATGTGAACGCCAGATTTTTTAATAACTACAATCTTTTTTAATTCTTTTGGGAGTTCATTAATGTATATCTCCTGGTATTTATTTTTAACAGCATCATCATTATCGTATGCCTTAATCCGCAAATAGTATTTACCACTAGAAAGCATATCATTATCAATCGGGTATTGAAAATCCAGCAGATATGGGTTAGTTGTTGCTTTGAAAATATAATTTTTAGAAACAGCGAGTCTGTTTTCATTTACTAAACAGAGTTGAATTTCTCTAATAGCATCGTCATCAGATATAATAGCAGAAACATCGATACTGTCTCTAACAGAAAATGTTTGATTGGCAGAAGGCTTGGTAAATAGTATCTCAGGTACATTATTATCTTCTTTTTTACAGCCAAATACCATAATAAATAAAAGAAAAAATACTAGATTTTTTAATTTCATTCAATAAAAATACTATTTTTGTTAGAATTACAAAAATTATTTGCTCATGAAAGATACAATACAAGAATTACAATTGGAAAAAATTCTATTTTTAGACATCGAAACAGTTCCGCAATACGTTGATTATGAAAGCATTCCAGAAGAATCTCCATTTAGAGCCTTATGGGAAAAAAAAGCAGATCAAATTGCTAAATCTGAAGAAGATACAGCAACATCATTATATCAACGCGCTGGGATTTATGCTGAATTTGGGAAAATAGTATGCATTTCTGTTGGTTATATTAATCCGCAAGAAAATGAATTTAGGGTTAAATCTTTTTATGGTAAAAATGAGTATCAATTATTAACAGAATTTGCAGAGATGCTTAATCGCTACTATCATTTTCCAACGCAAGTTTTGTGTGCACACAATGGGAAAGAATTCGATTTTCCATATATTTCCAGAAGAATGTTGATACATGCTATTCCTTTACCGAAAATTTTACAATTAGCAGGGAAAAAACCTTGGGAAGTACCGCATTTAGATACTATGGAATTATGGAAATTTGGAGATTTTAAAAGTTACACTTCTTTAGAATTATTATCTGCATGTTTTGGATTGCCTACTCCAAAAGATGATATTAAAGGAAGCGATGTATATCGTGTATATTATGAAGAAGACAACTTAGAGCGTATTGTTGAATATTGCCAAAAAGATACTTTTGCAGTAGCTCAATTATTATTGCGGATTATTGGTAAAGAAAGTATGCCGCCTGATTCAATTAAGATTATGTAAAAAAAAAGCTGTTCAATTAGAACAGCTTTTTTTTGATTTGAATAAGATTTATTCAACAATTAATTTACGTACAATTTTAGTGTTTGCTGTTTGAAGTTCAACTAAATAAACTCCTTGTGGAAGATCGGATACATTAAGAGAAACAGTATAATCTCCACTTTGTTGTGTTCCATGAGCTTCTGTTAGCATAAGAGAACCAAGCAAATTATACACATTGATAGTGATGTTTTCTTCTGCTTGAATTTGGTATTTCATATATAAGGTATTATTTACTGGATTTGGATACATTCCAAAAGCAACACCAGCATAATCTTCATCGATACCAACATAAGGGAAATAATCAACAACGGCAGCTTGAAGAACTTCCTTAGTGTTATCATCTTGTAAGAAAGCAACTACTTTTACTTGATTTTTATCAACAGCAGGAGTTCCAGTTTGATAGGTATAAGTATAATTGAAGTTTTTCGGAGTATATTGCGTAAATGGCCCAGCAGTAGCACCAGCTGCACTAGGAAGCATATCTCTGAATGTCCAATAGAAATCTTTTTCACCATTACTGCCAGGAGCAGAGGCTAAATTAATTTCGTCTTCAATAATTGCTACTCGAAGTTTAACTCCAGATGCAGCAGTTGAAAGAAGAGCAGTAACATCAACATCGATATCTAAATCATCAGTGCCAGAAGGAGTTGCTGTAATATCGATTTCATATAAAGCAGGTGTATTATAACGATTATTTATGTCAGCTGCTGTTAAATAAGCAATATGATCTCCAAAAACATTACCATCCATTTTAGTGTGAGGAACACTGTTAATGCTGTAATATTGACAACGTGCTTCATTATCAGGTGTAAACAAATAGAATGGATCATTTGGACCTGGATAATCAAAGTGGTAATAAATTACAGCGACTTTACTGATATTATTTAGTAAAAGTGTTCTAAAGTCTGGACCATAAGTTGCACAAGGACCACAGCTAGTATTGGTGAAAGGTTCCATTAATACAGTACGCTGTGTGGTAGAATCCACAACATCAATTAGCATAGTTAATGTGTCATTTCCATTATCCATATCCGCAATGCTTCCGTTTAGGTTTGTAGCCCATATTTTTAATTCATGTTGACCTGATGTAGCAGCCCATGGAGTTGAATGGGAGAAACTAATAGTTGAATTTAAAGGCATATTTACTCCAGTAATATTATCTGTAACTGCAGAGCCACCGTCAACGCTATAATTTAAAGTATAGGAAGTAATTGTTGAATCTCCTAAGTTAGTAATATCTCCTGAAACAGTTAAGTTACCGACACTTTCTAAGGTGTTTAAGTCGCATGCTGTAACAGACATATCATAATCTACAGCTTGCAATGCATTTAGGTTATAACCAAAGATTCTTTCGTTTTGTATTGCCCCACAAAGAATATGGTCTCCAGAAGCTGTATCAACATAGATACACATACCACCTGCCAATGAACCAGCAACTGTGATATCTGTTGTGCAATCATGATAGTTAGGAGTTGGCAAACCTGTGGCAAGATCAATTTGAACAATATCTGTTCCATTTCCATCTTGACTAAAAATCCAAAGGTAAGGTCCACCTGTACTAAGTGTGTCAAAGGCAGAGCCGTAGCAACCTGATAAGCCATGATTGGTGGCAGAAATAGTGTTGATGATAGTTCCAGTTTTAGTAACTAAAGAAAAATCGCTAGAAAAATTTCCACACCAAAAAGCATCATTACCTGGGTCATAAGCGATATGTCTCGCAGCAGTGCCAGTTGGAGCTGTAATAGTACTTACTAAAGTACGTGTTGTAAAGTTCATTTGAAAAATATTATTACTAGCCGCAGAGCCGTAAAAATATGTTCCATCATAAGCTAAATCTCTAACAGCAGATACCCCGGTAATGCTGAATGAATCTACAAAAGCTCCAGTCATATCATATCGATAAAACCATGCTGTTTGCCAGAAACTAGTGTAATAATAGCTACCATCGCATTCCACACCTGTGAGCAAATATGAAGTGGGATAATTGAACTCTAATTGCCAGGATGCTTTAATGGCATTTTGATTGTTGCTTGGAATTGGTTTTGGTATAAAATTCGGGCGAACATCAACTTGCCCGAAAACAACACTAAAGGATATTAGCATTGCAAATAGAATAGTAAACTTTTTCATAAAAAAAATGTTTTAGTTAAAAATAGATTATTAACAAAAGTATATAAATAATTAGATACAAACAAGTTTTTTTTCTAGTTTTTATTAACAGCTAATAATTGTTTATATTTGCCGCACAAAATTTATAAAAATGATTAAAATACAATTACCGGATAATACTATTAGAGAATACCAAAGTGGTGTTAATGGAATGGATATCGCTAAAGATATTAGTGAAGGACTGGCAAGAAAGGTTTTGTCTATCCAAGTTAATGATGAAATATGGGATTTACAACGACCAATAGAACAAGATGCTTCCATCAAATTATATACATGGGACAATGAAGAAGGGAAAGCCAGTTTTTGGCATTCTTCGGCTCATTTGATGGCTGCCGCAATAGAAATTCTATTTCCAGGAACAAAATTTGGAATAGGACCAGATATTGAAAATGGCTTTTATTATGATATTGATACCGGAGATACATCCATTTCTGAATCAGATTTTCCTGCTATTGAAAAAAAGATGTTGGAATTAGCAAGAGAAAGTCAAAGTTTCGTTCGACAAGAAGTTAGCAAACAAGAGGCAATAGCTATTTTTGCTCAAAAAGGAGATGAGTATAAACTGGAATTAATTGAAGAATTGGAAGAAGGAAAAATTTCTTTGTATAAAACGGGAAATTTTGTTGATTTATGTCGGGGACCACATATTCCAGACACTTCTATCATTAAAGCTGTTAAATTATTAAATGTAGCAGGTGCATATTGGCGAGGCGATGAAAGCAGAAAGCAACTTACCCGTATTTATGGCGTTAGTTTTCCAAAACAAAAGGAATTGACAGCACATCTTGAGATGCTAGAAGAAGCAAAAAAACGTGATCACAGAAAAATAGGAAAGGAGTTAGAATTATTCACTTTCTCTCAAAATGTTGGAATGGGTTTGCCAATGTGGTTGCCTAAAGGGACAGAATTACGCCAAATTTTAGAAAATTTCTTGAAAAAAGAACTGAAGAGAAGAAATTACACTATGGTAATGACTCCGCATATAGGCAATGTGAATTTATACAAAACCTCTGGACATTATGACAAATATGGTGCAGATTCTTTTCAACCGATTGATACTCCAATTGAAGGAGAACAGTTTATGCTTAAACCAATGAATTGTCCTCACCATTGTGAAATATACAAGGCTAGACCTTATTCTTATAAAGAATTACCATTACGAATGGCAGAATTTGGTACTGTTTATCGTTACGAACAAAGCGGAGAATTGCATGGTTTGACAAGAGTAAGAAGTTTTACGCAAGATGATGCTCACGTTTTCTGCACACCAGAGCAATTAAGGGATGAATTTATTGACCTTATTGATTTGGTAATGTATGTTTTTAAAGCCTTAGATTTTAAAGATTTTGAATCGCAGATTTCTCTAAGAGATAAAAAGGATATGTCAAAATACATTGGAGACAAAGAAAATTGGGATAAGGCAGAAAAAGCTATTATGGAGGCAGCAGCAGAAAGTGGTTTGAAAACTTTTATTGCTGAGGGGGAAGCTGCGTTTTATGGACCTAAATTAGACTTTATTGTAAGAGATGCTTTAGGACGAAAATGGCAGCTGGGAACCATTCAGGTGGATTATAATTTGCCAGAACGTTTCGATTTGGAATATATAGCTAGTGACAATCAGAAACATCGACCAGTAATGTTGCATAGAGCCATTTTTGGTTCAATGGAACGCTTTGTTGCGGTTATGATTGAACACACGGCAGGTAAATTTCCACTTTGGCTAAGTCCCGAGCAATTTATTATTCTGCCAATCAGTGAGAAATATCAAAAATATGCTGAAAAACTTTTGTATTTATTAAAAAATTACGAACTTCGCGGCCTCATTGATGAAAGAAATGAAAAAACCGGCAGGAAAATCAGAGATGCTGAAATGAAGAAAATACCGTATATGCTGATAGTCGGAGAGAAAGAAGAAGCAGAAGGAACGCTTTCTGTTAGGAAACATGGAGGAGAAGATTTAGGATCAATGAAAACAGAAGAATTTGTTGCAATACTGCAAAATGAAATAAATAATGCATTAAATATTAATTAAAATACAAGGAGGTTAGTTATAGCAACACATTACAAAGGTAAAAGAGGCAAAGGCGGTAGAAGACCTTTTGTCAAAAAAGAATTACATAGAATTAATGAGCGTATTACTGCTCAAATGGTTCGATTGGTGGGAGAAAACGTAGAAGTTGGCATTTATCCTCTTCGTGAAGCACTCAATATAGCTCAAGATTTGGATATGGATTTAGTGGAAATTTCTCCAGATGCAAATCCACCTGTTTGCAAAGCAATAGACTACAAAAAATATTTGTATGATTTAAAAAAGAAGCAAAAAGAGATTAAGGCCAAAACAGCTAAAATTGTTGTAAAAGAGGTACGTTTTGGACCAAATACAGATGATCATGATTTTAATTTTAAATTAAAACATGCCATAAAGTTTTTGCAAGATGGAGCTAAAGTGAAGGCTGATGTGTTTTTTAAAGGAAGAACAATATTATATAAGGAAAAGGGAGAAATATTATTGTTAAAATTTGCTGATGCCTTATCAGATTACGGAAAGGTAGAGCAATTACCTAAGCTTGAGGGAAAACGAATGATTATGATGATAGCGCCTAAAAAATAAATATAACATTAACTTAAATATAGTACTAATGCCAAAAATGAAATCAAAATCCAGTGCGAAAAAGAGATTTACTTTAACAGGGACTGGTAAATTAAAAAGAAAACACGCTTATAAAAGCCACATTTTGACTAAAAAGTCAAAAAAGAGAAAGAGAAATCTTGGCTATTTTGCTATTGTTGATAAAGCTGACGAGAAAAACGTCAGAGATATGTTACAATAAAATAAAAAAGTGTGTGAAGAATTAAATTATTAACCATTACTTAATGCTGCAAGATCGTTTTACGACGCTTAAGTAAAAAAAAATGAAACTATGCCTAGATCAGTAAATGTAGTCGCTTCAAAAGCTAGAAGAAAAAAGATAATGAAGCGAGTAAAAGGACAATTCGGAAGACGTAAAAACGTTTGGACGGTTGCTAAAAATGCTCACGATAAAGGATTACAATATGCATATCGTGATAGAAAAACCAAAAAAAGAAATTTTAGAGCCCTTTGGATTCAAAGAATCAATGCTGGAGCACGACAATATGATATGTCATACTCCGAATTTATGGGTAAATTAAAGAAAAACAATATTGATCTCAACAGAAAAGTGCTTGCCGATTTGGCAATGAATAATCCAGAAGCATTTAAAGAAATTGTTGAGAAAGTGAAATAAAAAAATGCTATTAAAAAACACTCTTAAAGGCTGTCTGTCAAAGACGGCCTTTTTTTGTTTATGAAAAAACAACTTTACTATTTCATTTTTAGAAATTATATTGTATTTTCGTGTACTGTTTTTGAGATAATAATCTCTACCATTTATAAACTAATATTTATACTTAATATGAAAAAACTTATTCTAATAATGCTAGTGTTTTCGGCAGTTTTGCATAGCCATGCTCAAAAAGTCAGCCCGGAAGAAGCTGTTCGCTTAGCTAAAACATTTTATTACGAGCAAATGAATTATTTCACAGATGTTGCATTCTCTGATATAAAACTGGATAATGCTTATGCAGTGAAAGATAACGATATCTTGTATTATTATGTAGTGAATTTTATCCCACATTCTTACGTTATAGTATCAGCAGATAAACGCTTACATCCTGTAATAGCATATTCTTTTTCTACTTCATGTCCTCAAAATGAGGAAATTCCTCCTTTTTTATGGTGGATGAATACTGTAAAAGAAGAAATTAAACAATTTAAAACTACTGTAATAAGCACAGAATCAAAATATACTAATGAATGGAATCGCTTATTATCAACTGATCAACAAAGTATTAAGAAAAAGAATACAAAAGCAGTAGCACCATTATTACATACAACTTGGAATCAAGGTAAATATTATAATGCCGCCTGTCCTGAAGACCCATCAGGTCCTGGAGGACACGCTTACGCAGGTTGTGTTCCGACAGCAATAGCTCAGGTAATGAATTATTATCGCTGGCCAAATCAAGGCGTTGGAAATTACACCTATTTGGATTCTACTTATGGAATTCAAAGTGCTGATTTTTCTGCTACAAATTATATTTGGGATCATATGCCAATGTCATTGAGTAATCATAATTTTGATATTGCGCAACTACTTTATCATATTGGCGTTTCTTGTGATTTACGCTATGGTCCAAATGGTTCTGGAATGTATAACCACAAAGCAGGCTATTCTTATCGTACTTTTTTTGCTTATGTGGATTCCACGCGCTATATGTTCAGAGATACCGCTAGTTTTGATTGGAGAGGAGTATTAATTGACCATTTAGA